>JBDKGG010000151.1:0-9458 GCA_039798325.1 Bacteroidota bacterium | reverse complement strand
GGTACAAGCTTGGGTGCTCGTAACAGATCCGTAACCATCACCATCCGCATCCAAATAATAGGTGTTCTTCACACCCTCATCAATACTTCCATCACAATCATCATCTATTGCATTGCAAGTCTCTGCGGCTCCGGGATAAATAGAAGCTGATGCATCGTTGCAATCGCTCTGAGAATCAACGTAACCAATGGGCTGTGAACATGCCAATGTACTGGTGGCAGAACCAAAACCGTCTCCATCCGCATCCAAATAATAGGTATTCTTTACTCCCTCATCGATGCTGCCATCGCAATCATCATCAGCACCGTTACAAGTCTCTGTTGCGCCAGGATAAATGGATGCATTGTTGTCATTGCAATCACTCGAAGCACACACTCCGTCTCCATCTGCATCCGCTGAGCAGCTAATATTGATGGTATAGGTAGCAGGAGTTTGATCTTCTGCCCCATCATCATCAATGGCCACCAATTGGAAAGAATCAGCACCCTCTTGCAAACCACTGGGGTCATAATTCAAATTATTGGCCTCCGCTACAGTTAAGGCTTGGTTCAATGAAATATTAAATAATGAAAGGCCTACCAACTTGTACAAAGTTCCTTTTGTTGGCAATGAAACTATTCGATAAGCCACTACGCTACCATCTGTATCCGTTCCTGTTGGATTATCGATATCCATGGCTCCATCGCTCGCCAGAATTACTCCAGAATGCGTAACATTATTGGTAGAAGGTGGAGCATTTACTCCGATCAAACTACCGATGACCAAATTATAATCTTCCATTTCACCATCGCTGGCAAATCCAAAAGCTCTTTCATCCCACAAGGCTGTCCCTGCATTATCGGTGAGCACTTGTGACGTAAATCGAATACGAACATATCGACGCCCCTCAGTCAAACCAGAGAGACCACTAAAAGTGGCCGTTTTGGTCTGCAAGGCAGCATTACTTGAAACTGTGGTAGTATAAATCTCTGAGGCCTCAAATCGCTGATTGTTGTTCCAATCCACCCAAACATAAAGATTCGCGTTTGAGCCCAAACTATTCTTCAAACTAATGGAAAAGGAATAGGATGTAGCCGTAGTAGCGATGGCAGGAAAGGAAGCTACACCATTTTCTTCTGATCCATCACCCAACACACCATTGTTATCCGTTCCGATAACGACATTATCCGGTGTGTCGTCATTGGCAATGGGTCCAGAGCTACCCAAGAAAATGGAATTGGGAGAGGAAACATAAAAGTGAAACGCCAAATTGCTTCCACCACCGTTTTCATAATTCACTGGGGCATCTCCGTAATCCCATCCGGATGATCCACAAATATTGATATTAGGGGTCGCGGTGCAATTGAACGAGGTCTCATTGACATCTGTCGCCGTTCCATCCCCCATACTACCTTCTTTCCTATGACCAACATAACAAAATTTAGAACTATTCTCTTTGACATAAACGGTGGTATGGCCACCGACTTCTACCAATTTGGCGATATCCGTTCCTGATGTAAATCCACTGGGCAAAAAGGGATCGTATGTTGTCGTCGATCCGCTTAACATATTGCCTTGATTCTCTCCCCACAAATACAAATCTCCACTATTGGTAACCGCTGCAGCACAAGGAAAAGCAGCATCGTGTTCCTGAGCTGAAATGTATTTGACATCTGTGAAATTGGTAGTGGCATTTTTCTTAACATTCACCCAACTCAAGCGCTCCGTTGTTGTTCTATCTCCCAATTGCTTTTTATCGTTGGCTCCAAGAGACATCAGCGTTCCATTTGTCATTAAAACAAAATATGAATTGTTTCTCGCGTTAGAATCCCCTCCCGTTACAGCGATCATTTTTGGAGTTCCTGCTGGCAAGGTCATAGCCGTGGCATAACCAGAAGATGAAGCAGCTGAACCATTACCCAAATAAATAGACGGCCCCCATGTGTATGCTGCGTAGCTCGTCCCATCATAACAAAGTGCCATCATCGCCCCTTTGGTAGAAGTAGCATTTTGACCTCTTAGGGCGACAATATTTTGTAATGGTGTATTCAGCGCTGTTTTGATTCTGTGCCAAACATTGTCTGCAGTGGTTAGACCATCTGCCGCCATATTTCCATGTGCGGATCCGCTATCCAACAGAATATAACCCGCTCCACTATTGGTGACAATCGCCAGAAATCCGTTACCTGCAAAAAGCTGATTAACATCTGAAGGCAACACTCCAGATGGCAATCCACTGGATACTCCATTTACAGATATAGCTGCAAAAGCTGTACTCGCGGTCAATGAAGCGTTAACAATGACTCCCTCGGTTCCCCAAAGAAATAAACCGGTGCTGGTCAAAACCACATTTTGTTCTGAACTTCCACTTCCAGTACTTGCCGTTGAGGCCAACAATACCGATCCCGTTAGACCTGGATAATTGGTGCTATTGATATCCTGCGGTGATAGAACTGCCCCTGTACCATTGGAGGCCATTAACTGTCCCCAACCCGACCAAGAGCCATCACTCTTTTTGGCCACACTTTGGTGATACGCACTGACAATCGCATCGTACAAATCGTCCGAATTACATTCTTGGGCCAACAAATCCGGCGCTGCAATCCATTGCACCATCATGAACAACATGATGAGCCGAACAATCCCTAGGTTCTTCTTTTCCATTAAATTCAATTTATCTTAGTTCAGCTGTTACGGACATTGAGTGGAAAATGTTCCATTACAGCTCATCCTACAAATATCTTTCTCAAATTCCAAGTTCAACCAAAACTTTCATGGCGTTTTTAACATCCCATTTTTAATGCAATATTGGACAATCCCAATGACAAAAACAGATCCTGTTTCCGCAATTTCATTGCTCAAATGGTGGCTCAATTAAAAAAAGATTATTGTTTTTTTTGGAGAATTTAAATTTGCTTGTATATTTGCCACCCAATCAAAAGGGAGTTTAGCTCAGCTGGTTCAGAGCACCTGCCTTACAAGCAGGGGGTCACTGGTTCGAACCCAGTAACTCCCACAAAGCCTCCGAAAGGAGGCTTTTTTATTTGTCTAAAATTGTAATTGAAAATTCACTTCTATTTCAACCGATCAAACTCAGCATATACTGGTCGATGATCTACCCAGTTCACTGAAGGAACGTCGTATTGCAAAGTTTTCCAGCCCAACTCCGGCGATAATATATAGTCAATCCTAAAATTGGGAAAACGACCAACGTAGGTCGAAGATACTCCGCTACCTGCCTCTTTAAAGGAATCCATCATTCCTGCCTTCATGGCATGATAGGTATAGGATTGAGGAGGGTCATTAAAATCACCCACAATCCAACAAGGATAAGGACTGGTCTTGGCGTGCTGCTTCACAATATGCACCTGACCTTCTCTTTGCACATAAGCACGTTGCATTTTGTCCATTATTCTGTACCAACCTTTTTTCTCCTCACCCTGACTATCTATCACATCGTAGTCTTTCATTTGAAAGCGAATGCTTTGAAAGTGTACGTTGTAGATTCTCAAGGTATCTAGGCCCTGTTTGACATCAATAAAAATGCAAAAATTATTGGTCTTCCCGGTAAATGGAACGTATCCACTATTGACAATGGGGAATTTAGAGAACATCACCACTCCTGATTTGCGTCTTCCGGATTTAGCGTGAGAGAATCGTACGTGATGGTAAGGCATTTCCAACTTCTCTTTAATTAGCGTGATGTGATTCTGTTTGGGTGTCTGCAAAAACTCCTGAAAAGCCAGCACATCAGGTGACTTCTTGGCTATTTCTGCAATCATGGAATCCCTGATCACATCGGACTCCAATTTCACTTGTCGATTGACTTCATTGTAGCCCATCAAATTAACGTTCCATGTCATTAATTTGAAAGTGTTCCCCCTCACCTCTTCCGCCGAACCCTCCGGCGCACCATCGAACTGAATATAATTGGTGATAAAAGGGAGACCCAAAAGAATAACCAATGCATGTACAATAAAAAATTTTCTGAAGGACAAAAACAAAAATGGGATCAGTACCAGGTTGCTCAAATAAACAAACGGAAAAATCAACCCAAAAAAAGGAAGAAGCGATGAAAGGTGTATTGGAACCCAATAAGAAAAATAACCAAGAATCAACAGCAATGAAAGGACAACTGCAATAACAAACAATATGGTTTTATAAAGAGATCGCACCATGTCCCTTATCTGCTTTGTTGATTTAAAAAATCCTTTTCGCTTGATGTTAAGCTATCAAAACCTGAACGATTGATTTTATCTAAAATTGCGTTCAATTTATTTTCTCTTTCAACGCGCTCATGATTAAACTCATCATCGGTCTTGGGTCTACGGTGATGATAAATATCGGTAGATGGCTTTTTTTCTGATGTCCATTTAGCTAAACCAAAACCCATGAATAACCCGCCCCAATGGGCCAAATGACCGCCGACATTCCAACCCTGACGAATGCCAATCAAATCAATCAAAACGACAATCACCACCAACCAAGTTACTTCGATGATGAACACACCAAAGAAATTCATCTTGCGCTTGGGCTGCAAGGCCAAGATGCATCCCATTACAGACATCGCTCCTGCTGATCCACCCAACAAATACCGATCTTGCGTCCAACCCATTTGACCTGAAAACGCATAACATAGAACTCCTGCAAAGATTCCCAAAAAGAAAATTTTATAAAAGTATCGACCACCCTTCAGTTCCTCTAACCAATGCCCCATGGAATAGAGCAATATCAAATTCAACATGAGGTGAGCAAAATTCAGGTGAATCAAAAAATGAGTCACCAATGTCCATGGCCTTATTAAAAAATTCTTGAAAACTGATGGATAGCCCACCCACTGTATCGCCTCATCCCAACTTGTATCAAAAAACAACAAGAATAAATGGGAGACGAAAAATAAAGCGACCAAAAAAATCACCAACCGATTCACATCGCTTTTCAAAGAAACGCTCATTCCTAGTAATTATGTGAAGATTGATTTTGCCAATATTTTAATAAGATGTATCCCGAAATCATTCCTCCCAAATGGGCAAAGTGGGCCACATTGTCTGACGGATTGGCTTGGACAGCGGAATACAACTCCAATGCTCCGTAACCAAACACCAGCCACTTGGCCTTCAAAGGAATCGGAGGAAACAGCAACATCAATTCAGTATTGGGAAACAACATCCCAAATGCCAATAGAATTCCAAACACCGCACCACTGGCGCCAACCATGCCCGTATTCAAAGCCATATTGGCCTTGCGCATGATGGGGTCAATGAAATTTTGTCCATTCTCAATGGCATTGGCCCCCTCTGCTCGAACCATGTCCCATTCCGCTGGGGTGAGCTGAGGAATAATCTGAGAAAGTTCATAGTAGGTCATCGCATTGTGCAACACAAAAGCGCCCAAACCCGAAACAATATAATAAGTCAAAAATCGCTTTGGTCCCCAATAGCTCTCCAATGCACTCCCAAACAAATACAATCCATACATATTGAAAAAAATATGCCCGATGCTGGCATGCATAAACATATGCGTGATCAATTGCCAGGGTTGAAAATTGGGACTTGACCAATAATAACCCGAAAAAAAGTGATCCAAACTTGGAATCGCCATCGCGCCCAAGAAAAAAAGAACATTAATGATGATAATATTCTTCACCACTGTTGTAGCCGGTCTCATATATTAAAAATTTGTTGAATCTGCTGTGATTGAACTTTAAAGATAATCTTTTTGTGATTGGGGTTGTAAAATGGATTTTCACATTGCAAAAGCATTTGAATGATCTCCTTCATCTCAGGTTGTGTTAGGTACTGACCATTTCGAATACTCTCTTGCTGCACTTTTTTCCAAGTCCAAAGGGATTGGGCAGATTCGACTCGCTCATAGCCATCTTCCCAATTTTCCATGACATCTTTCAACCACGCTATTCCATCCACTCCTCCGCTGATGACAGGCATGGCCGAAAAAACACATTCATCTTTTTTCGTTTCCCAAACAAAACCCAAACCCGCTAACAATGGCGACAATTCATTCCACAGAAACTTAAACTTCTCTCCCAACTGAAGCACATAGGGATTGAGCAAAGCTTGTGATTGAATTTGCATGGGTTTGCTCAACTCTTGCTCATACAAAACCTGCTGATGGGCTTTGGCTTGATCAACCATCCACATCTCATCGTTGTATTCAAATACAATCCACTTTTTAAACAACTGAATGGGCTTGATTTCCAAATCACCTTGCAACTCATGATGCGTCATTTGCTGACCTCCCTGACTAACCTCCTTCACCGACTGATGCATCTCTGCCTGGAGTTGAAGCCACTCCTGCACCACATCTCTCTTGGATGGAGCAGGACCAAAAGGATTATAATTCCCTGTAGCTCCTGTGCTGGGAACTTTTATCTCTGTGTCTGAATATACCGGGGTTACGTAATTGCCGGACTGATTAAAATCCAAAGAAGGAACAACATTATGAATACCCAACGCCCTGCGTGTTGCTGCATGCAGTATGGCATAGACCGAACGTTCATCTTGAAATTTGATCTCCGTTTTCGTAGGATGAATATTCACATCAATCAAACTGGTATCCAATTCCAATTGCACGAAATATCCGGCAAAATAACCCTCCGGAATATTGGGATTGAAAATGGTCTGTATGGCATGGTGCAAATAACTGTTTTTGATGAAGCGGTTGTTGACAAAAAAATACTGGTCACCCCGCGACTTTTTTGCCCCTTCTGGCTTCACAACAAATCCTTTAATTTTCAGCCAATTGGTCTCTTCCTCAATGGGGACAAGCCAATCCTGAAACTTGGATCCCATCACTTTTACGATCCGCTGTCGCAACGGCCCTGATGGCAAATGCATCTCCACCGTTCCGTTGTGTTCTAAGACCATTTCCACCTCAGGGTGAACCAAGGCCACTCGAATAAATTCCTCCGCAATATGCTTGAATTCGATGCTGTCTGACTTCAAGAAATATCGACGTGCAGGAACGTTATAAAACAAATGCTTAATCGAAAATTGCGTTCCCTTATTTCCGGCGCAATGCCCGTGGTCTTTTATTTCATTGCCTTCAATAATGACTTTGGTAGCCATTTCATCCTCGGCTCTCTTGGTCACCATTTCCACTTGGGCTATGGCCGCTATACTGGCTAGGGCTTCACCTCTAAATCCTTTGGTGACGATTTTAAATAAATCATCAGCTGTTTTTAGTTTGCTCGTTGCATGTCGTTCAAAGCACATTCGAGCATCTTCGAAAGACATGCCGTCTCCATTGTCCTCCACGTGAATGAGCGACTTACCCGCATCTTTTATTCGAACATGAATGATTGTAGCATGGGCATCAACGGCATTTTCTACCAGCTCCTTCACCACAGATGCTGGTCGCTGCACCACCTCTCCTGCCGCAATTTGATTGGCAATTTGATCGGGCAACTTATAGATCACATTCTTCACTTCATCCATTCCGCCAATACTTTTTCAGGATTAAAATCCGTCTCGGTTATACTGCACAGTTTTTCAATAACCCTATCCACCAAAGTGTCGGGACATGATGCACCACTGGCCACCACAATCTTCTTCCAATTGTGCCATTGCCCGTTCCATTGTTCACGCTCTTGTTGCATCGAAGTTAAATTTAAAAAACGAACTCCGTTCTGATCCAAATCCTCTGCCGACTCAATGAAATAGGTTTTGATTTTCCCACTTAAAATAATGGCCAATTGATAGGTATTGGAAGAGTTGTGACCGCCAATAATAAAGGCCACATCAGCATTGGATTCCAGCAACTGCATCGCTGCTTCCTGATTGTCATTGGTGGCGTAACAAAGGGTATCCCGCGTATCGGCAAAGGCCTCTACTCCGTTGATCTTTGTGACAACCTCTTTCAAATATTGCGCTATCTCCTCCGTTTCTGATGCCAACATGGTGGTTTGATTCACGACACCGATCTTTTTCAGATCCACCGATGGATCAAAACCTTCACTGAACTTTCCTTTGAAGTCAATGTAAAACTGTTCCTGATTTCCCTCTCCTTGAATATACTTGGCCAACAATTCAGCTTCGGTTTTATTTCTCACAATCACACTCTTTGCATATTGATTGCTGTGCGAAAATGTCGCCCGGGTCTCTTCATGCTTGTATTTTCCGTGAATAACAATGGTAAAACCATCTTGACCAATTTCACTGGATCGCTTCCATACCTTTTCCACGAATGGACACGTGGTGTTGTATCGCTGAACATCTACCCCTCTCGCTTTCAATTGCTCTTCAATTTCCAAAGTGGTTCCAAATGCCGGTGTAATCACAACATCATCGGGTCCCAATTCGTTCCAATCCATGAGTCGATTGCCTGAAGTATCCATGATAAAGCGCACACCCAATGAAAGCAAGTCTTGATTCACCGCTGGATTATGAATCATCTCACCCAGCAAAAAAACGCGGCGACCTTGGTTTTCTCTCACCGCTTTAAAGGCAATCTCAATGGCGTTTTCTACACCGTAACAAAAACCCATATGTCTGGGAAAAATCCACTCCCTATGGCCAATGGGCACAACACTGGGATTGAAGTCCTTTTTTCTGGGGTCATTTTGCTTTCTCCAATTCTTGATGTTTCCGGTAAAGGACGACTTGAACTGCTCGGGTATCTCAAACTTCTTCATACTGCATTAACTAACCAACGGGCTGTTTTGTTTTTGATTGGCATTGCGCCAAATATTTTTTCTCCTTTCCTTTTTGAACGGCCTTGACCATTTGCTGCCACTCGTCTTCCCCCTTGTACTTTTCACTCCATAAAATCTTCTTGGACAGCATCTGTAAGACGTATACATCGCGGGACATTTCACTCGCCTTTTCATGCACCAATGAAAAATACAAATTAGCATGAAGAAAAGTATACATCAGTTCCAAATGATCATCCAGCGGTCCAAAACAATGGGTATCCAAATCCCATTTTCGAGATGGATGAGTCGTCATCCAGTTCAATACATAAACATTGGCCGAACTCCTTACGTCAAACTGCCATGAAATGGGTGTATCACACAACCATTTAGCCAAAGCTTTTACGGTATCCAGAGCGGCGTCAAACTCACATGGTGTTTTCCATTGATGCACAACAAACTTGGGCGCTTCAGGAAACTGAGCACGCATTGTTGTTACAAACAACAAAAAAAAGACAGCCCCTATTTCAATCCGCAAGTTCATTTTCTTCTTCAATAAAATGCACGCCCAATTCGGACAATTGATTTAGTATTGGATGGAAGACCTCCTGATCCAAAGGCCAAATCACGCCTTTGTTTTCCCATTTACCATCCAAAATATAAGGCACTGCCAACGCCATCGGCAACCCCACTGTTGCGGACATAGCCGTGTACTTGGCATCAGCTCCTTCATGCACCATGAATGATTTCAATTGCTTTCTCTTTCCATTTTCCTCAAACTCAAAAATGTGGCACATGGCAATCATATCACAATCCACAGGATCCAAAGCCC
>JBDKGG010000150.1:0-13134 GCA_039798325.1 Bacteroidota bacterium | reverse complement strand
CAATCTCGCGTACCAGACGGAGGTCCGGCCTTTATCAATACCAATGTCGTTTTACAGGAGTTAACTCCCAATACATACAACATTGTAATCTTTGGATGTACAGACAGCACAGCGTGTAATTATAATTCGGATGCTACCGTGTTCGACTTGACTTGCACCTATCCAGGGTTTGCTTGTGATGACAACAATGCAAATTCCGTCAATGATGTGTATAATGCCGAATGTATCTGCATGGGTGTCGTTGCCAATTATGGTTGCATGGATCCAACCGCTTGCAATTTCAATTCAATGGCGAATGTGGATGATGGTTCTTGTATTTTCCCTGGTGGAATTTGTGATGATGCTGATTCTACAACTTTGGTGGACATCATTGACTTGAATTGTTTGTGCAATGGTATTCCTCTGGTCTTTAATGGTTGCACGGATTCTACTGCCTGCAATTTTAACCCTGCTGCCAATACAGATGACGGATCTTGTATTCTTCCTGGAGCCTTGTGTGATGATGGAGACTCTTTGACCATCAATGATATGATCATGTTCGATTGTACTTGTTTGGGAATGACACCTGTTATGGGTTGTATGGACAGCACGGCCTGCAATTATGATCCAATGGCCAACGTTTCAGATACCAATTGCATTGTGATTGGATCAAGTTGTGATGATGGAAATGCAGCAACCACCAATGATGTGATTACGGTCGACTGTCTGTGCGCAGGTACAGAAATTGTGGGCGTTTCAGAATCAGGTACAAACGAATGGGGTATGTATCCCAATCCAACCGATGGCAAAGTCACCATTCGTTCTCAGCAGACCATTGATCAATTGATCATGAAGGATGCCTTAGGCAGAACCGTGTTGAACCTTGTTGCTTTGTCCAGTAAAACAATTGAAATCAATGCGGGAGAATTCAATTCAGGCGTGTATCACATCATGGTAGTTTCCGGAGAAATCCGTTCAACCAGAAAATTAATTGTGCGATAGTGATAGGATTGCGCGAAATTGCGCCTTGAATTTGAAAAAATAATTGAAAATGAGAAAAAGATTGTTTACCCTTTTGTCCCTTGTGTTACTGACCGTTTTTGTTCAGGCCCAAGTGGTCATCAATGAAGTGAACGCAGATAACCCCGGTGGGGGAGGTCCAGGTGGTGGTACTGACCCCACAGAGTTCATTGAGCTTTTCGGCGCGCCCAATACTTCTTTGGACGGAATGGTGTTGGTTTTTTACAACGGATTTTTATTCGGTGGTGGTGCCAATCCAACTCCAGATGGAACCAGTTACGCTGCCTATGATTTGGATGGTTATTCTACAGATGCTTTTGGATTCTTTGTTATAGGAGGAGCCAATGTTACCAATGTAGATTATGTATTTCCTCTTGCATCAAATAACATCCAAAATGGAGGCGATGCCATCGCATTGTATGTTGGTGATGCAACTGAATTCCCCACAGGGACGCCAGCGACAAGTTTAAATCTTATTGATGCCATTGTCTATGAGACCAATGATGTGGATGCAGTGGGTTTGATTACCGCGTTGGGTCTAGATGTTGTTACACCAGGTTATTTTTCTCAAGATGAAACAGCACAACAAGGAGGAACTGATTTGACTTTGTCTAGAATTCCTGATGGTGGATTGTCTTTTGACACAACCTATGTTGTGCAGACGCTCACTCCAGGTACATGGAATTTACCTCCTTGCACAGGCGGAAATTTGATGTGGGCCGACAGTTCAATGTTGATCTCAGGTTGCGAGCAAAGTTTTGGTAACCTTTCATGGACCGCCTTCAACGGCACCGGTACAGGGATTACTTTTTTGACCGATGTCAACGGAAATATTCTTCAGGTTATTTCCGATACTACAGTGAATACAAGCAGTTGGACTGCCGGAACCTATCAAATGATTCATGTGGGTTACACCAACAATTTGGATGTCAATTCCGCGGCTGTTGGCATGCCGGTGAGTGGAGTTTTATCTGACCAATGCATTTCTTTCTCCAATCCCATTACTTTGGAATTGGTTGTATGTGAAGGATGTGTTGGAGGAGAGGTTTTGTTAAACAATCAAGCCTCCAACATCAGTGTGCTTTCAGATGGCAACGCTGACATATTTACCTTGTCCAATAATTCAACCTCCCTATCAGCAAGTTATTTGTATGCTTTGACCGATCCAGCAGGAAATTTGTTGGAGTGGATCAATGGTGATTATGACTTCAACATTTTACCAGTAGGTAGCTATTTGGTGTGGGGAATTTCCTATCAAGGAGTAGTTACAGATGTCAATATTGGCAGCCCCATTTCCAATTTTGCGGCTGATTTTTGTTCAGCGTTTTCTTCCAATATTCTTGCGGTTAATGTGATTTTACCTCCAGCCGTGGTCATCAACGAGTTGAATGCCGATAATCCTGGTGGTCCAGATAGCGCTGAGTTTATTGAGCTTTTGGGTCAACCCAATACAGATCTTTCTGATTTGGTGATGGTATACTATGACGGTAACACGGGTGTGAGTTACGCGGCGTTTGATTTGGATGGTTACTTTACCGATGAATTGGGATTCTTTGTAATGGGTAACGCAGGCGCGGCCAATGTGGATTTGATTACTACCAATGGCAGTTTGCAAAATGGTGCAGATGCCATTGCCTTGTATGTAGGGAATGCAGCGCAATTCCCAGCAGGTACACAACCAACAGCTGTGGCCATGATTGATGGCATGGTATACGGAACTGGAGATGCTGCCGCTACCAATTTAATCACCGGTTTGGGATTGGATCTTTTAATGACCGGTTATACCCAGTTGGACGAAACAGCCCAACAGAACGGAATCGATTTAACCATCTCACGTGTTCCAGATGGTGGAGTGGCTTTTGACTATTTGGCCTACATCACACAAGAATTGACCCCCGGCAATTACAACATTGTTTTATTGGGCTGCACCGATTCGTTGGCTTGCAATTACAATAGCGATGCGACAGTGAATGACGGAACTTGTTTGGTGATCGGTTTAGGGTGCAATGACAACGATCCTACGACGGTAAACGATATGGTAACAGATGCTTGCACCTGCGTGGGAGAATTATTGGCGTTGGGTTGCACAGATCCATTGGCTTGTAATTATGATTCAACAGCAACAGCTGATGACGGTTCATGTTTGATCATTGGATTGGGATGTGATGATGGTGATCCCCTTACCCTCAACGACGCGGTAGATGCTTCTTGTACTTGCGTTGGTACGCCAATAGCCATGGGTTGTATGGATTCTACTGCTTGTAATTTTGATGCCACGGCCATCGTGGACAATGGAAATTGCTGGCAGATTGGAGGAACATGCGATGACGGTGATTCAACGACAGTGAATGATGTGGTGGATGCCAATTGCAATTGCGCAGGATTGCCCAACAGCATTGATGAATCTTCATCTCTTTTGTTTGGAATGTATCCCAACCCAGCCATTGATTTTTTGAATCTACAATTGCCAGCATTTAATGGCAGTTCAATCATCAATATTTATGATGCCGCAGGAAAAGCAGTGTTTACTCAAAAGTTGACCAGCGGAAACAATGGCGCAACGAAAGTTCAGATTTCAATGGCCAATCTATCTGCGGGTATTTTCACTTTGTCTTGGAAGAGCGATGATCAAAATATCCGAAGAATATTCATCAAGGAATAATCGATAACCTGATAAAAAAAAAGCTGCCCTAGTAGGCAGCTTTTTTTTTGATTGGATAATTTTTGATCAGTAGAGAAGAAATACAAACTAATTTTTTCTTCTTAATTCAAAGTTTTGTCCCAAATAAACCTTGCGCACTACTTCGTCTGCTGCCAATTCTTCGGCAGTTCCTGATTTGAGAATCTTACCATCGTACAACAAATAAGCGCGATCAGTGATGGATAGGGTTTCCTGCACGTTGTGGTCAGTAATCAGTATCCCAATATTTTTGGTTCGCAATTGTTCTACGATGCGCTGGATGTCCTCCACTGCTATGGGATCGACACCGGCAAAGGGTTCGTCCAATAAAATGAATTTTGGATCGGTGGCCAAAGCACGCGCTATTTCCGTTCTCCGACGCTCACCTCCGGACAAATGACTTCCGATGTAGGTTCTTCGTCCCGTTAACCCAAATTCCTCTAATAAAGATTCCAACCGTTCTGATTGTTCTTTTTTGCTCAAAGGTGTGAGTTCAAGAACGGCTTTGATATTGTCTTCTACACTTAAGGTTCTAAATACAGAAGCCTCTTGTGGCAAGTAGCCTACTCCCAATTGGGCCCGTTTGAACATGGGTTCTCGGGTGATGTTTTGTTGTTCCAATAGGATTTCTCCGGAATCTGGAGTCACCAATCCCACCACCATGTAAAAGCTGGTGGTCTTACCAGCCCCGTTGGGGCCCAACAATCCAACAATCTCTCCTTGATTTACTTCAAAGGATACCCCATTCACCACAATGCGATTGCCGTATTGTTTGACGATATTGTTTGCGGATAATTTCACAGCGCTAAGATAGGGTTAGAAGGTGAATTGTACCTTGGCCCGCAATCCAACCTTGAAAATATCGGAATGATCGAGATAAGACAAACGATACACCATGTCTACACGCAAAACTTTGAAGATGTTCTCAACCCCCAATGCGGTTTCGAAAAAGGGTTTGGTTAATGTGTATACATCAGTTTTGCCATCGTTGTTCCAATCGCGCTGAACAAAGGCATCATTGCGGATGTCATACCCACCCACAACGCCTTTCATACTGGCGACCTCTCGCCATTTTAATCTTCGCAAAAGTGGAATTTTATTTAAGAACAAACCTTCCGCATGGTAGGTGGCCCAGAGGTTGACCCATCGATCAGAAACAAACTCAAAATAGTTCATCGTGTTATAGGACGACTCGTCATAGAAAAAAGTCTCATTGCCTTGGTGCATCATCAACAATGGGAAGGGCAGCTGTCCATATATTTTTCCGGCTTGGCTCGAGATGTCCATGTAACCAAATGGTCCAAATTTCCATTTGTCTTTTAGGGTAACTTGTGCGCGCTCGTAGTTGTATTGTGCGCCAAAAAGTCCAGAGATGCTGCGGGTGTAGGCAAACTCCACAATGGGCCAATTGCTGCCAATACTGAAGCGTTCAAACTCACCATAGATGTACTTTTCTTTATACGCCCAACGCAACGACAACGTCATTTCTGCGCTGGTGATGTTGGGGACAAAGGATTTGACTTGGGGTTCAATGAATTGATAGTAACCTCCGATAGGTTGCAGTTCGCGGTGTTTAAAGATGAGCTTGTTGGAAATGCCATGCACCCATTCCTTTTCAATGAACATCGAATATTCATTGACCATGGTGAGTTTATTGGCGGGATTTCTTCTGAACAACGAGGTAAGCACATTGTCCGTGCGCAATTGCCCGGTGCTTTGTCCAATTTGTTCTACATCTTTTTTGGTATGCACATCAACTGCGAAGCGAGGATTCTTGTTGATCACCCATAAGAACCCGCCACCATATTTCCACTTTTCATCCGATAATCCATAAGCCGCATATCCATCAAACATGATGCGCTTGGAAAATTCATTGCTGGTTCTTCCCCCAATTCTAAATCGATTTCCTTCGATGGGGTTGTAGCTATAGGTGGTGTAGTAAGGACCATATTCAAATTTTCCGATCACTTTATAGCCGTTGATGAATAGATTGATGATGTCGACAACCGTGCTGAACAATGGGATATTCTGCAGGGTATCCACCATTTGGTAAATTTCCTTCTCGTCTTTGGTTAATTTCAAGTGTCGATGCTCATCCCAAAAGGCATCATCATGCTCGGAGGCCCCTTCCGCCACGATGACATCCGTATACCCTTGAAAAAACTCAGTGGGTCGTTTTTGATTGATGATGAAATTCTTGTAGGACGATTTCTTGCGTCCGTACATGCCCATTTTTTTATCGGACAAATTAAAATCCACCAACAATTCATCTCCCGTCATCATCCAAACTTCCTTTTCCACTTCATCAAAGTATTGCGTAACCTTGAAGTGTTTGATCCAGTTGATATTGGCGGATTCGGTTATGGCGGCTTCAATTTTTTTCAAGGCATAAGATGTGTCGTTGATCCACAAGGTTCCTTCAAACAACAATTCCTGTCTGCGCTTGGGTGCAAATTTTACTTCGTAACAATATTTCCCATCCATGACCAAAGTGTCCATGATGGTGTAGTCATAAAAGCCCAAACAATAACTGGCAATCGGACTGGTGAAGCTCTTGTTGAAGGCGGCCAAATCGTTCTGATAGACATTGAAATTTTGGTACATGTCTCCCAAGAATTGATTGATGCTTTCATTTTTCACACCGCTCACTTTGGCCGCTTTGATGATTTCTTTGCTGAACTTGGGTTCTCTCCGGAAATAAAAATCAGACAAACTTTCCGTCATGAAAATGGGCAGATAATTTTTCTCAGCCGTGGTATCAATCTGGTCAAAAATGAATTCCACCGAGCGCAATACTTTCTTGTCAGCCAATTCATCTTTGATGTTGTTCAAGTCAAATTCAACCTTGTTGTAGGCCTCATATTCGTAGGCGTCCAGTTTTTCTTTGTTGTTGATTTTTTTGTTGTTCAATACCTTTTTGATGAGGGCGATGGCGGGATCTTCCAAATCTTTGGCCTTGATGACCAACTCGGTCATTTGGGTATTGGGCACCAAGGACATCGTGATGGTCTGAGATTTACCTTGTTGTATTTTGACTTTATAGGGATTGTATCCCACCATCAAACAGGCCAAGGTGTCTGAACTGTAGTAGGTTTCAAATGAAAAATTCCCATCCAAATCAGTGGTGACACCTGTTTTGGTCCCAATAAAAAATACAGGTGCAAAAGGAACAGCCAATTGATTGGATTGATCAATCACCCTTCCTTTAACGATTGTCTTTTGAGACAAAGCGCCCAGGCTCAAAAAAGTGGTGCCCAGGAATAGCAAAAACAGTTTAGCGATTTCCTTTCGCGTTTTTCCAATTGTTGTGTGCATCGATGCCGCAATTTAACCAATTGCTGTATTCGTTCACATCAGGATTGTAATCTTCCGTTGGAATTAACAAGGTGCTATCCGCTGAAATGACCGCGTAAAAAGGCTGTGCCTGATTTTGGAAGGTCTCGGCCTGCAAGGTGGCCCACTTGTTTCCAACGGTTTTGATTTCTTTTAAGCGTCCATCATGCGTCTTGTACACCATTTGTTGGTCAGCAGGGAGCTCAATCTTTTCATCAACATACAACGACACCATGATGTACTTGTCTTTTAGGGTTTCTGCAATGACAGGATCAATCCATACGGTCTCTTCCATCTTTCTGCAGTTCACACAGGCCCAACCCGTGAAATCGATGAAAATGGGTTTGTTCTCTTTCTTGGCAGCAGCCACAGCCTCTTCCAAATCACGGTAAATTTTAAACTCAGACTCATGGTGGTAGTAGGAGTAAGAAGAGGGGGGCGGGAATCCGCTGAGGAAAGCGAATTTGTTTAATTCATTGGGTGGAAATACCCCAGGAATCATGCGCACGGTGAACGCTCCAATGATGACGGCAAAAGTCAATTTGGTTCGTGACAAGGTTTGGCTGCCTTGATAAGGCTTGAACTTGAATTTTCCTAGCAAGTATAGGGTCCAAAAAAGACCGATGATGATCCACAATGCAAAGAAAGTTTCGCGCTTCAGCAATCCCCATTGTTGCACCAAATCGGCATTGGAAATAAACTTGATGGCCAAGGCCACCTCCAAGAATCCCAAAGAAACTTTGAAGTCTTCCAACCAACCACCGCTCTTGGGTAATTTTTTCATCAAGCTGGGGAAGAAGGCAAACAAACCAAAGGGAAGACCCAATGCAATACCAAATCCTGCTGTAGCTGCTGTAAGTTTTGTGGGTGCCAAAGACAACGAGAGACCCAAGAAGTCAACCGTGCCTTGGGAGTTGCTGGCGTAGATCTGTCCCAACATACCGCCCAAAATGGGTCCGGTGCAAGAGAAAGAAACAATCACCAAGGTGATGGCCATGAAGAACACACCAAATATGCCCCCTATTTTAGAAGCATTGTTGTCCATTTTATTGGCCCACGAAGCGGGGAGGGTGATTTCATAGTAACCGAAAAAAGAAACCGCAAAAACAATGAAAATCGCAAAGAAGGCAATGTTGATCCAAGGGTTGGTGGCAAACTCATTGAATACTTCAGGGTTGGTTGAGCTGAAGATGTGGAAAGGAATAGAGACAGCTACGTAGGTTAAAAAGATGAAAAGCCCGTATAATACTGCTTTGCTTTTTCCTGAACCATCACCAGAGGATTTGGTGAAAAAGGAAACGGTCAAAGGAATCATCGGGAATACACAGGGAGTCAAAAGGGCAAACAATCCCCAAAACAAACCTTGCAAAAAGGCCCACCACATGGTTTGCTCTTCTTGTTCTATTTGACAATTTTCTTGGGGCTTATTGGGATCCAAGTTCCAGTGGAAGGGGTCGTTGTTTTGAGAAACAACTACCTTTTTACCTACGGTATCAACTTCAACACTATTGAGGGTTTGGGCTTCTTCAGTGATTTCCCCACCAACCGTGAATTCAAAGTTTTCATCCTCCGGCATATTGCACCTTTCCACACCCTTCTCTTCAATACAAGCTTGGTAGGAAATCATGACTTTAATTTTGGTTGCTTTTTCCTCGCCTAATTTTACTTTTTGCTTTAAAATCATTTGATCTTCATGATAATAAAGGTTGACATCAGATGTGGCTTCGTAATGCTCAATGGGTTTGTTGCTACTGAGTTTTCCGATTAACTGATATGTGGGAGATGGCGTGAAAGTTAATGCTGTTGCAATGGGTAAAAATTTATTCGCATCAGCGGTTGGATTGAGCCCATAAATGTGCCAATGCTTTTCAATTTGTGCTGTAAAAGTTAATTCATAGAGTTGATTACCCAATGATTTTGAGCTGAAGCCCCATTTCACAGGATTTTCCTCTTTTTTAGGAGTGTTGCTCTGTTGAATTTGAGCGCTGGCAAAAACCACGGCCACAAGGGCGATTAGGGTAAAAAGTAATTTCCTCATGTCTCAAAAATACACAGGTGCTTAAACTTTTAAGTGATATCCTTCACAAAAAAATCAAACGCTTCCTCAAAATGATGCAATTTTGCACCATGCTACAGCGATTTATCAAGAGGTGGATTCAATACGTGCTGAACGGATTGTTGATCAGCTTGCCCATCATCATCACGGGTTACGTGATTTACAGGATGTTCTCTTGGCTCGATGCCCTGTTGCCTTTCGAGCACCGTTACCCAGGAATGGGCATCCTGATGTTGCTGCTATTTTTAGCGGTGCTGGGTTATTTGGGTTCCAAGTTGATCAACGATACCCTGAAATTTTGGTTCAATAAATTTCTGGATCGCATCCCGCTCATCAAAACCATTTACAAAAGCATTACCGATTTGTTGGGGGCTTTTGTCGGTCAAAAGAAAGCCTTTAACCAACCTGTTTTGGTCAAATTAAGCGACCAAAATGATTTAGAAGCCATTGGCTTCATCACAGATGAGGACCTTCAAGAATTGGGCAACATCAAAGAAAAAGTAGGGGTCTATTTTCCCATGAGTTATAGTTTTTCTGGTCACTTGCTCATTGTCCCTGTGAAGAACATCAAGCCCATCGACAAAAGTGCCGTGGATGTCATGAAGTACATTGTCTCCGGCGGGGTAGTGGACATAGAACACAACCATGACCAGAAGTAGTGCCCTATATCTGCTGAATTTTATTGTCTTCATTTGGGGATTCACCGGCATTCTGGGACACGAGATTTCTTTGTCATCCGTGCCCTTGGTATTCTGGAGAACCTTGATTGCTTTTGTTGGAATAGCCGTTTGGGTAGGGTACAAGAAACAATGGATGTCCATTTCCAAGCGTCATTGGTTCGCGCTAGCCATTGCAGGATTATTGATTGCCTTGCATTGGATTTCTTTCTTTACGGCCATCAAGGTCTCCAATATCAGCACCGCATTAACGGTATTGAGCACCAATGCCATTTTTGTTTCTCTGGTTGGACCTTGGATTACCAAGAAAAAATGGGATTGGCGAGAGATGGCTTTGGGAAGTTTTGCTGTATTGGGTTTGATTTTCATCTTTAATTTCGAAACGCGCTACACCTCTGGAATTCTATGGGGATTACTGGCGGCATTTTTATCCGCAACATTTTCAGCCATCAATGCACGCTTGGTCCAAACAGTGCCGAGCAATCAAATGGCCTTGATTGAAATGGCGGTAGCCTGTTCGGCCGTTTTTATTTACATTCTAATGGATGCTGACATCCGTTTTGAGACGGAGTTGTTGGATGCCCGAAATGGGATGCTATTGGCCGCATTGGGCATTGTGGCCACCTCTTTTCCATTCATCGCAAGCATCGCCGTCATGCGACACATTAGCCCCTTTGTTTGTGCCATGGCCATCAACATGGAACCCGTTTATTCCATTGTGATGGCGCTGTGGTTGTATGGTCAATCAGAGTTCATGAGTCAGGGGTTTTATCTAGGAGCCGCCATCATTTTTGTCAGTTTGGCCATCTCCTCCTGGGTGAAGTTGGGGTAATCCTGATTTTCATTTGTTTTCCTAAGTAATTACACTTATGTTTGGTATATTAATTTATATCAAAATGAATAAAAGATTTCTTAAACTTTTGGGTGGAATGGCCATGTTGCTTCCACTTTTGTTTGGGACAGGATGCCGAAAGCTCATCCCTGTGCCCAACTATGTCAAGCCAATTGAATTGGCCAACTTGAATACGGGTATGACCAAAGATCAGGTCAAGTCCACTTTAGGTAATCTACCACCCCATCAAATCTTTGCCAGTGACGATGAAGGTTGTGAATTGGTCATGTACAAATACAAAACCCCGGCTAAAAAGACATCTCCCTTGATGATCAAAAGACGCGAAGGTTTGACCGAAGGTGATGAGTTTTACATCAACGAGACCAACGCTTATTTGTATTTTAAAAATGAGAAACTCCAATCTGTGATCAGTTCCTCAGGTCAGAACGATGCCATTCCGGCCATCGGAGACATGAAGGATTTCATTGCTGAGTGTGATAAGAAAGAAGGTGGAAGAGGTTGTACCGATCCAGAGGCTTTGAATTATGACGAATATGCTTTCATTGAAAATGGTTCTTGTACCTACTGCCCTTGTGGTTCAATCAAGAATGAGAACTTCAACGAAAAGCGCCCAGAGTCTTCTTGTAATCAAAAATGTATTTTGTTAGAACAACCTGCATCAGCAGAAGAAAAAGAAGAAGGTTGTACCAACTGCGATTTGATCAAAGGTTTGCTAGAAGGCAAAGCCAATGTCAATTTGAACATTCAAATGTCATTGCCAGCAGAATCTGCTAAGCCAGCCAGAACAGTAAACTTACCCATGAATGCTTCATCTGCTGGAGCCAAGAAGTCCAAAGAGGCCAGTGCTAAGAAGACCCGATTGGCAAAATTGAAAGAAGAGGTTAAAGGACATAAGCCATTAATTGATTAAAGCGTTAAAGACATGAAAAAAATAGTATTTATTTTATTAGGAGCCGTGATGTTATCGTCTTGCGGCGTCATCAAAAAGTCAGGTATGGCCAAGATGAATCCTTTGGGTGTAACGGATTATTATACCACTCCTGAAATGATTTATCAACTCAACAGAGGAATGACCATTGCTGAGGTGAACAACACTTTGAAAGTGGAGCCATCTGATTTCTACTTGAATGCACCAGATGGTTACAAAGTAATCACCTATCGCTATAAGTTGCAATACCAAGATGTTCCCATGAAGAGAAAAGACCGCGCTGTGTATTTAAGAGGCGGACAAGAACACTTCAAGGATGAAGGTACTTTGTATGTATTCTTCAATGCAGCCAATAACCAAATGATGCGCTATATCACCGATGAGGGAAGGGACAATGCAGAGAAGCTAATGCGCTCTAAGCATAAGATCGAATCCAATGATTAATGAGATGGGTTTGTCTAGCAGAGTATCTTACTTAGCCATTTTTGTTTTAATAACAAACGTATGTTTGAGCCAGGAGCTGGCTACTAGATTAAATAGTGCTGTCTTCATGAATGGCAATGAGTTTCAAACCCATGTTGATTATTACTTCAATAAAAATTTGGGTGCTACTATCGGAATGAATTTTGGCTGGTATTCAGACCCTCTTTCTTCGAAATATTATGACGTTTATGATTATAAACAGTTAGAAATGGGATTGATGCGCAGACATAAATTGGGAAAATCAGTGATTGAGCCATTTTATTCTGTTAGAGCCAGATTTCGTCCGGCCAATTATCATTTGAATGGGATTGTTTATGAAAACACCAAAGACTATTGGTTAAATGGCGGTTTGGTCTTGGAAACAGGATTTGAATTGAATATCACCAAGAAATTGGCGACAAGTTATGGTCTTGGTGTTGTCGCTTCCAATGGGACGGTCAATACCGGTCTGTATTTCAATGCAGGATTCCGTTATTCCTTCTTTTATAATGAATGATAGCGTGAAGCAATGATGAATTTAAAAAGGGCGGTCAACTGACCGCCCTTTTTTCGTTTAATAAGGTTGTATTATTCTGCAACCTTTTTGTTCATTCTATTCTTCAAAGCCATCTTCCACTGCTCACTCATCATGTACATCACCGGCACGACAATCAATGTGATGAAGGTGGCAAAGCTCAATCCAAACACAATGGTCCAGGACAATGGCTTCCAGAAGGCTACGCTATCTCCTCCGAAGTGAATCTTGGGATCCAAATCAGTGAATAAGGTCACGAAGTCGATGTTTAAACCTATTGCCAAAGGAATCATACCCAAAATGGTGGCTGTGGCGGTTAATAATACAGGCGTCATTCGCACGCGTCCGGCCTCAATCACTGCTTCTCTTAAGCCCATTCCTTGCTCTCTGAGGATATCCGTGAACTCAACCAATAGGATTCCATTTCGAACCACAATTCCCGCTAGCGCAACGATACCCACTCCGGTCATCACAATCACAATGTCCATATTAAAGATGGCCAAGCCCAGCAATACTCCAATCACCGAGAAAATAATCTCAGAAAGAATGATAACCGTGCGCCCAATGGAATTGAATTGCATGATCAAAATCAAGACAATCAAGGCCAATGA
>JBDKGG010000149.1:0-9361 GCA_039798325.1 Bacteroidota bacterium | reverse complement strand
TGTGGTCGGACGGTAGCACGTTTGATTATTTGGATGTAAGTGATGATCTTCCTGTTGTGGTAACGGTAACGGATGTCAACGGTTGCCAAAATGATGCTACGATCGTTGTTCCGATGGATACCCAAACCAATGCTCAGTTGGTTTATAATACAACTGAATTGACTTGTCAAACAACGTCCATCAATTTGGCCGTTTTGGGAGGTCAATTTTACTCATGGAATCCAAATGGTGAGACCAACAATGCAATAGTTGTTGCGGATCCTGGAACCTATGGCGTTGATGTCCTTTTTGATAATGGATGCAGTCAATCGTTGTCATTGGACATTACGCAAGATACCCTATCACCAATCGGTGTTATTCAGAATTTGAGTGGAACGGATGAGTTGACCTGCAACCAAACATCCATCATGCTCCAAGCCATTGGAGGCGTGAGTTATCAATGGATCAATGGAGGAACCAATTCGCAGCAGAACATCTCGCAACCCGGTATGGTTGAAGTGGAAGTAACAGCAGCCAATTTCTGTTTGGATACGGTATCTTACACATTGACGCAGGATGTTGTTCCACCTGCTGTGAATATTAGCGCGACCAATCCTACGTTTGATTGTTTTGTAGATGAGATTGCGTTGACCGTTAGTGGAAACGCACAGAATTATGTTTGGGCAAATGGTTTGGGGACAGCCAATACCATCGATTGCAATCAATCAGGAACCTATGCAGTGACAGGAACGGCGCTGAATGGCTGCACCACCTCGGCCAACATCAATTTACCAGTGAATCGTTTTCATCCGGATTCACTATTTGACTATTCGCCTTTTGAGATTTGGGATGACAATCCCACGGTTACCTTAAATGGCCCGAGTCAAAACAACATTATTTACCATTGGTCATTGGATGGTGAAGAGGTTTCGGATTTGAGCGACTTTACTTTTGATTTACCGAGCTTTACTCCGGGAGAATTTGAAATTTGTTTGAACGCCTATTTTTCCGATATCTGTCAAAGTTCATTTTGTCAAACTTTGTGGGTTAGTGAAGCGCTACAGGTGTATATCCCTTCTGCCTTTACGCCCGGTTACGATGGGGTGAATGATGGCTATCGCCCTGTGTTTTCAAACCATAAATTGATTGAAAAATACCACATGGAGATTTTCGACAGATGGGGACAAAAGGTGTTTGACACAACTGATGCGAATCGCGGTTGGGACGGCGATGCCATGGATACAGGAAATTATGCACCCGATGGAAGTTATGTGGTGATCATTAAATACCGTTCAGTGTATGACGATGATGAAAAAGTCCACAAAGGGCAAGTGACCTTTACCCGATGAGGTTTAGGCCTTTCTAACAAACTCGGATTTCAATCCCATAGAACCGAAACCATCAATCTTGCAAGAGATGTTGTGGTCTCCATCAACCAGGCGAATGTTCTTAACCTTGGTTCCAGCTTTAACGGGCTTTGGAGCGCCTTTGACGGGCAAATCCTTGATGACAATAACACTATCACCATCAACCAATGGCGTTCCATTTGAATCCACTACTTGAGATGATGCAGCAGCTGCAGCCGCTTCCTCTGCCTCTTCGGCTGGGCTCCACTCGTGAAAACATTCTGGACAAACCAAAAGATTATCGCTTGGATAGGTATATGGAGATTGGCATTTGGGACAAGGGGGTATGTTATTTTCACTCATGTTGCATTGCTTTAGGTTGCGAATATCGCTTTTTTCATCTACAAAAAAATAGGATAGTTGTCAGTTGTTTTCTCTTTTTAAAAAATAAATGCTCAAAGGAATAGAGGGATAATGTTGGGTGTGATAAGCAACAAAGCCAAATCGTTGGTAGACTTGAAAATTTTGATCAAAGGCGGTTTCTGCGTAAATGGGTAACCCTAATTCTGTTGCTTTAGAAAACAATGCATCTCTTAATTCGCGGGCCTGATCGCCACCTTTTTTCGCCTTTCTGGTTCCCAATACCCAAACATAAAGAAACCTTTTCTCTTTGGGCCTATTCGATTCCAATTCTCTTTCGAGTGCAAATATTCTGATTAATCGGGTCCATTCAAATGCGCTCCAAATCATTTTGAGATGGTCCATGGCGTCCAACCAATTTTTCTTCCAAATCGTGTTCTCCATGAAGATCATCACCCCATGTCCATCATCGGAAACATGGATGGCCTTTCTTCGGTTGGAGATGCTGTAAATGAATTGAGCCAAGGCACGCAGCTTATAATCGAAATTCTTTGCTCCCAGTAAATATTGAATTTTGGGATTGTCGGCGATGGCGTCCACAATCATTTCAATCACGCTTTCTTTTTCACGGGGATGTGCAAGTCTCATCTTTCAATATTTGAAATAACTTTGGAAAGTTAGTGCAAATGAAAACATCCTACATCAACGCGCATTGTCATCAAATCCATGATTTGCAGGATTGGAACATGCTGAATATTCTTAGCCCTTTGGATTATGATTCAAACCAATGGTGCTCGGTAGGCATTCATCCTTGGTATGCGCTGGAGGCTGTAAATAAAAAATGGGATGTCGCGCTTTATGAATGGATCCATCATAGAAATGTGAGGGCAATTGGAGAATGTGGGTTGGATAAAGTTTGCTCAACACCTTGGGAATTGCAGGTTCGTGTTTTTGCTATGCAGATAGAATGGGCTTTGGAATGTAGGAAACCATTGATGATTCATTGTGTTAGAAGTCAACAAGAAGTCCTTCAAGCATTGAAGCGGTTTAACGGCGATTTTGTATTTCATGGATTCAATCGAAATCTCGAAATGGCTGTTCAGGTGGTGCATCAAGGAGGCTACTTATCATTGAATGAGATCTTCTTAAAGTCAAAGCAAGGCAGGGAGGTGGTGAAGCAGATTCCTTTGAATCGATTGTTTTTAGAGACGGACAATGAAGCAGTTTCAGTGCGCCGAGCTTACCTTTGCCTGAGTCAATTGTTGGACATCTCAGAACACGATATTGCCCAGCAGTTGTGGCAAAATGCATTAGAAATAGGATTAATAAAAGATTGAAATGAAAGATTTATCATGGTTGTCGAGAACACAATTGTTGGTAGGGGAGCAGGCTCTGCAACAACTCACCACCAAGCATGTCATGGTGGTAGGAATGGGTGGAGTGGGTTCATTTGCTGCTGAGTTTGTGGCAAGATCTGGAGTCGGGAAAATGACCATCATTGACGGGGATGTGGTCGATCCATCTAATCGCAACCGACAATTGCCTGCGTTGGCCACCAATCATGGCGAACCCAAGGTTCAAATCATGGCCAAGCGAATCAAGGAAATCAATCCTGAAATTGAGTTAAACGTGATTCAGTCTTTTGTGAATCCTGAATTGGTTGCTGAGCAGTTGGAATTCAAGCCTGACTACATCATCGATGCCATTGACAGCATTACACCAAAGTTGACCTTTATGAAATTGGCCTATGAGAGTCGCATTCCTATGGTCAGTAGCATGGGGGCTGGAGGTAAGGTGGATCCCACAAGATTGCATGTTGTGGATATTTCCAAAACATACAATTGTCCATTTGCGCATCAAATCAGAAAACGCCTTAGAAAAATGGGAATCCGAAAAGGAATCAAAGCTGTCTTCAGTGATGAGTTGCCCGATCCCAATAGCATCATGTTAACCGACGGAAGCAATTATAAGAAATCGGCGTATGGTACCATTTCCTATATTCCGGCAACTTTCGGAGCGGTGGTGGCATCAGTGGCCATTAGAGATTTGATGAAAGGATAATTTACTTGCCTTTCCTATCCCAAGTACTTTGTAGGATCAAAATGGCCAATAAAAAGCAGAACAAAGGAATGAGCATCAATGGCGCCCAAGTAGGGTTTTGAATGATGTTTTCATGGTATCCAATCATCGAGCTGATTAATCCAACAGTAAAAACAAATAAACCAATTTTACGGCGGAGTGGAGCGTCTTGATTTTTATGATCGGACATTTAATTATAGCAATGGTTTATTTTTTTCAATCATGCAATATTAGTGGTTTTTTAAGTCAATGAGAAAATAGATATAAACAATTACCGATTGGTTTATAAAATATTTTGAATTTTCTAAATTTTCTCTACTCCTTTTGGAGTAGATTATATTTGTTTCATGATGAAAATATTGTGCGTCTGTTTGGGAAATATTTGTCGTTCGCCCATGGCTCAGGGAGTGCTGATGGAAGCCGCTCGATTGAAAGGAGCAGATGTATTGGTCGAAAGTGCTGGAACGGCCGCCTATCATGTAGGTGAACAACCAGATGCGAGGTCGATGGCAACAGCTAGAAAATTTGGATTGGATCTTTCTAAGCAGCGCGCCCGGAAAATCAATTTGAATGATTTTGAAAATTTTGATTTGATCTTGGTGATGGATGCACAGAACCTAAAAGATGTTTTGCAATTGGCCCCAAATTCAAATGCCAAAGAAAGAGTTCATTTATACCGTTCTGATTTAAAGGATGTGGATGATCCTTATTACGGAGGGGAAAACGATTTCTTGAATATGTACCGTGTATTGAGTGAACATGCCCAGTATTGGGTGCATCAAGCTCAGAAGAATTCTTAGATCTTGCGTTATCTTTGATGCATGCAAGTATGTGTGTACTGCGCTTCTAGCGCGCAGATTGATTCAGTCTATTTTGAAGCGACAGAAGCTTTGGCAAAATTGCTGGTTGATCAAAACATCCAAGTGGTGTTCGGTGGAGGCAGTTCTGGATTAATGGGGAAGTTGGCGGATACCGTTTTGGCGAATGGAGGAAAGATCAGAGGCATTATGCCTCAATTCATGAATGAAGTAGAGTGGGGGCACAAGGGTGTTTCTGATTTTGTTTACACCCAAACCATGCATGAACGCAAAGCGAAATTCTTGGAAGGAACAGATGCGATTATCGCATTGCCAGGAGGACCGGGCACTTTTGAGGAGTTGTTTGAAGCCATTACCTTGCGCAAACTCGGACAGATTACCACACCCATCGTTGTATTAAACACCAAAGGGTATTTTAACCGTTTTGCGGATTTGATGGAGCAGGCTATATCGGAGAAATTCATGACCGATGATGGTGAAGCCATTTGGAAAATGGTGGATGATCCAAAAGAGGTGATTCCATGCATTCAACAATTTGAAGTCAAGCGTATCGATCTAAAACACGCTGGAAAATTGCGATAACCTTTTATTTGGGAAGACTGATCTGAAAAGTAGTTCCTTGATGAACTTGAGAAGTCACATGAATTTCTCCCCCCAAATGATCAATCCATTTCTTCACCATGGCCAATCCCAATCCATGGCCTTTTTTTCCAAATCGATCCTTTGAAACCAAGGTTTTGAAGGGTTCAAAAATACTCGTTAAACTTTCCTCAGGAATACCGTCTCCATTGTCTTGAACGTTCAAAGTATAGGCCTCATCACTTTCCTGAATGGAGCATTGGATTACAATCTTTTCCTGATGGTTGTATTTAATACCATTTTGAAGCAAGTTTGTAATGATCTGACACCACAAGGTGAAGTGACCATGTATTTCATTGATGTCCGATTGAAAATGCAGCTCCGCATTTGGCGGACATTCTACCATGGACAATACCTCTTTCCAACATAGTTTGGGATCAAACAAGCTGTAATCATTTTTTATTTGATCGATATTCTTGCTATAGCTGAGGATACTGTTGACCAACAATTGCAATTGTAGGGCTGAGGTGGATATCATCTTTAAAAACTGAACATGCTCGGCATTGAACGCAGGGGCATGATCACTTAAAAGCAAATCGGCCAACATGTTTAAGTTGTGCAAAGGCGCCTTGATGTCATGCGCCGCCACCGCAGCGAATTGATTCAAGAAGAGGTTTTTCTCTTCTAAGATCAGCTTGTTTCTCCGCAACTCAAGCAATTGCATCACTTGATTGGAAAGCGCCTTAAGGGCTTTCATTTGATCTGAACTAAGCTCTCTGGGCTGATTATCAATGACGCACAAAGTTCCCAATGCCAATCCATCTTCTGTTACGATGGGCACGCCGGTATAAAATACAACATGAGGATCTCCCGTTACCAGAGGGTTGTCCCTGAATCGCTCATCCACTCTCGAATCCGGCACTGTAAAAATGTCATCGGCATAGTTGATGGCATGGGCACAAAAGGCATGCTCACGTTCTGTGCTGGGAGCATTTAATCCATGCTTGGATTTAAACCACTGTCTTTCCTCATCAATCAGACTGATCAACGAGATGGGCACTCCACAAATTTGAGAAGCAATGAGCGTTAAGTCATCGTAGGCTTGTTCTGGAAGGGAATCCAAAATGTGATAACTCTTGAGGACTTCAAGGCGCTTCTTTTCGTTTGGGGGAATGTTTGGTTTCACAAATGATTGATTATTCAAATATAGTCCATGTATCAGAAAAAAACCTATCGATAAATTGGACTATTGTCAGCCATCCTTTTACCAACTACCACCCGAGCCACCACCTCCAGAGCTTCCGCCTCCAAAACCACCAAATCCGCCACCGCCACCCCATGACGATCCTCCTCCTCCGTTGAAGTCATCCCAATATCCGCGTCTTGGACCACTATTCATCAGCCAAAATGCTGTCCAAAAAGGGAGATTATTTCTTCTGGCTGAACCACGCGCCTTTCCAAATATCATGAATAGAAATACCAATCCAAAGATGATGAGTCCAATCCAACCGCCTTTGTCCTCTTTCTTTTTGTGATTCTTGGCGTAGGTATCGAAATTGTATTCTTGCTGCGCCAGACTTTTCAGCACATTGAGCGCGTTTTGAATTCCAATAGCGTATTGGTTTTTTTTGAATTCAGGAATCATTTCATTTTCCCAAATAAGATGGATTTTCCCATCTGGAATAATTCCTTCCAATCCTCTTCCCGTTGCAATAAATGCCTGACCTTTTTGATTGTCTACTTTGGGTTTGATCAAGATAACCAAGCCATTGTCCAAATCAGCTTGGCCAATTCCCCAATCGTCGATGATTTGAAAAGCATAGTCAGAAGGTTCATATCCACATAAATCGTTGGTCACGATGATGACAAATTGATTGGAACTCTCTTTGGCAAATTGTTGCAGTTGGGATTCAAATTGCCCTATCTCGGATGGAGACAAAGTGCCCGTTGCATCATAAACCAATTGGTTGGGATTCTTCTGCACCATGCATTCTTGTGCATGATAGAAAGGGGCTCCCAACAATAAAGTGAGGATGAAAAGGAGTTGTTTCATTTGGCTCGGGATATGGAGTTGCTCAATTCATCGGTATCGGATGCGTTCCAAGGAAAAGCAACTTTTAGTTGATCCGCCATGGCCACCGTTGCAGCTTGAATGCCCTGAAAATATTCAGCTTTCTTGAACGCATCCACCATGATGTTTTTCCAATTCTCCCAATGTGATTGACTGACGTGAGATTGAACGCCGACATCGCCAATGATGGCCAAGGCGGAAGGGTATACCTGAATGTAAATGAGAATGGCGTTTCTTTCTTTTGTTTTGCGCATGCCCAAATGATCAAATACAAATGCGGCTCTGTCTAATACAGGTGTATCGTTTTCCTCTTCAATGTGAATGCGCAATTCACATCGTGTAGCTTTTTCAAAAGCAACAATGCAGTCCTCGAACTGCATTGTAACTTTATCATCCAATAAAAGGTGATCGGCCATTATTTAGAGAAATCAATTTTGGGTGCTTGATCCGCTCCTTCAGCCGCGCTGAAGGCATCATAAACCTTGAACTCTTCATCGCCAACCAATGAAAGCGCTTTCTTTTTCCAAAATCCTCGGATGAAGGTATTGGATTTTTCGACGGCCTCGTTGTAATCTGTTCGTGCTTTGTTCACCCTGTTTTCTGAACCTTCCAATTGCGCTTGAAGCTCACCAAAGTTTTGGGTGGATTTGATTTCAGGATAATTTTCAAAAACGATGTTGATGGCTTTATTGATTTCGCCGCCCAATTTTTGCAATTCTGCTGGGGTTTGTGCTGCGCCCATGCCTGATCTGGCTCGGGTCACATTCTCCAAAATTGTACGTTCATTGTCTCTGGCGCCTTTAACGGTTTCAACCAATTGAGGAACCAAATCGGCCCTTCTTTGATAGGCTGCTTGAACATTTCCCCATTCCTTTTTTACGGCTTCTTGTTTCTCCACGGCTCCACTGTATACGCTGGTTCCGTAAAGGTAGAATAAGACAAACGCCCCGACAATAATGCCCAATAAGATCAATATAGATTTTGTAATTGTATTCATGTTAATTGTTTAAACGAAGATATTAAGTGTTTTGTAATCTTTGATAACTCTTTTGTAAAAAGGCGGTGAGCTCACTGCCGGTCAGCATGCCTTTAGAGAGCTGCGCCAAAGCTAAGGCTTCTTCAGCAATGATCTTACCTTCTTCACTGCGCATGGCTTGTGCAGCGGGGTGATTGGTATTGACGATCAATTGAAAAGTTTCAGGGAAGCTGCCAAAGAATCCTCCTCCGCCCAATGCCTGTTGCTCTTTCATTCGACGCATAAATTCATTCTCCGTTATGATCATCGGGGGATCATTGGGTGACATGTTCTCAAACTGAATATTGAATTTCTGTTTGTTGATCCATGTTTCAAGTTGATGCTTGACCGATTCTTTTTCCTCGTCATTCAAGGCACTGTGGTTGGTGACATCTTGCTCAATCAGCTTTTCTGGAATGTCACTGTCAATTCTCTTGAACTGAAAGTCGTTGTGCTTGCTTTCGATTTGTGAGAGGAATGGCGCGGTAAGGGGGCTATTCAACAGCATGACCTCCCAAGAACGCCCTTTCGCCATTTCAATGCTCGCATGTTGTTGGTGCTCATCAGTTGCATACAAGAAGATGATTTTACCATTTTTGTCTTTCTGGGTTTCACCTATTTGCTCTTTCCATTCCTCTATGGTTTTGTATACGCCAGTTGTATTCTTATACAAAGTGAAGGCGTTGGCTTTTTCAGCAAATTTCTCCTCAGTCAATACGCCATATTGGATAAACATGCTAATGTCATCCCATTTTTGCTCAAAGTCACTGCGATCGGTATTGATCATGCTCTGCAACTTATCCGCAACTTTCTTGGTGATGTGTGCTGATATTTTCTTGACATTGCTATCTGCTTGCAGATAAGATCTGCTCACATTCAATGGAATATCTGGACTATCAACTACACCATGCAACAACGTCAAGAAGTCGGGTAGAATGTTCTTTACTTCGTCCGTAATGAATACTTGATTGCAATACAATTGGATTTTATTGCGTTGCACTTCCATTTGATTTTTAATCTTAGGAAAGAACAATATTCCAGTGAGATTGAAGGGGTAATCTACATTGATGTGAATGTGAAATAAAGGTTCTTCAAAACTCATCGGATACAATTC
>JBDKGG010000148.1:0-27416 GCA_039798325.1 Bacteroidota bacterium | reverse complement strand
AGTCCAGCGACGTTTTTTATGGATGGTAATAAAACACAAAAAGAAAAACTATTTCTTTTGGCCATTTGCAATGCCCAGTGGTTTGGAAGCGGATTATGTATAGCGCCAGATGCGGTTTTGGATGATGGTCTCTTAAACGTCGCAGTAGTGGACGATATATCACTTTGGGACTATCTCCGCCAATTGCCACGATTGCGAAAGGGTTTGAGATTAACGCATACCTCGGTGTCTTATTTTTCAGGTCAAACAATAGAAATCACAGAGGAGGGTTGGCCAATTGATTGTGATGGAGAATTCATTGGATTCACCCCATTGAAAGTTCAAATCGCAAATCGCAAAGTCAATATTTTAATGCCATCGGTTAGTTAAGCTTTTCCTGCGTTATATTTGTATCACTTAATTCATCATTATGTCATATTTTTTCACTTCAGAGTCCGTTTCGGAAGGACACCCAGATAAAGTGGCTGATCAAATTTCTGATGCCCTTATCGATCATTTTTTAGCTTTTGATGCTGAATCCAAAGTAGCTTGTGAAACACTTGTAACCACTGGTCAAGTCATCTTAGCAGGTGAAGTGAAATCCAAGACTTATCTGGATGTTCAGAATATTGCACGTGAGGTTATCAAAGAAATAGGATACACCAAAAGCGAGTATATGTTCGAAGCAAATTCATGTGGTATTCTATCAGCCATACATGAGCAGTCCCCGGATATCAATCAAGGCGTTGAACGCAAGAAGAAAGAGGATCAAGGAGCGGGTGACCAAGGTATGATGTTCGGTTATGCCTCCAATGAAACAGATAATTATATGCCGCTTCCTTTGGAGCTTGCACACATGTTGTTGCGTGAGTTGGCCGCCATTCGTAAGGAAGGTAAACTGATGAAGTATTTGCGTCCAGACGCCAAGAGTCAAGTGACCATCGAGTATTCAGACGACCACAAAGCGTTGGCCATTACTGCCATTGTCATTTCTACACAGCATGATGATTTTGATAAAGATGACAACAAGATGTTGGCCAAGATCAAAAAGGATGTTCAAGATATTTTGATTCCGCGAGTCATGAAACAATGTCCTGCGCGTGTTCAAAAATTATTCAAGTCCAAATACGCATTGCACGTGAATCCAACGGGTAAATTCGTTATCGGAGGTCCTCATGGCGATACCGGATTGACAGGAAGAAAAATTATCGTAGATACCTATGGTGGAAAAGGAGCTCACGGTGGTGGTGCATTTTCCGGAAAAGACCCCAGCAAGGTAGATCGCAGTGCAGCCTATGCCACACGTCATATTGCGCGCAATTTGGTTGCTGCAGGGGTATGCGATGAAGCCTTGGTTCAAGTGGCCTACGCCATCGGTGTGGCTGATCCTGTTGGTCTGTATGTCAATACTTATGGCACCTCAAAAGTGAAAATGACGGATGGTGAATTGGCCAACGCAATTCTTAAAATGAAAGAATGCAGTTTGCGTCCTTATCAAATTGAGCAACGTTTCAAATTGCGCACACCCATCTATAGAGAGACTGCCGCGTACGGTCACATGGGGCGTCAGTCAGAAATCAAATCCAAGACCTTTGTAGACGGAAGTGGAAAATCCAAGACTGTAAAAGTGGAGTTATTCCCTTGGGAAAAGGATAATTTGGTAGGCATCTTCAAAAAGACCTTCAAAGTAAAATAATGGAAAGCGCCGAAAGGCGCTTTTTTTATGATCTATGTTTGATAAAAGCTTTGATTTATTTGATAAATTAGTTTCATGAACAATTCCATCAAACGGTTTTTTTTAGCCTTTGTCATTGCATTGCATTTGCAACCAATGATTGCGCAGAACAGTGTGCCTTTCCAATGGACAGAGGCCATGTTAACAGCAATTAGGAATGACTTTGCCCGTCCGCCCATGATAGCCAGAAATCTTCAGCATTTCTCCATGGCGATGTATGATGCATGGGCCGCCTATGACGATGAAGCCGCTACCTTGTTTTTGGGAAAGACATTCAATGGATTCACTTGCCCCTATTCAGGAATTCTGCAGCCCGATGACAAGATAGCTGCACAAAACATGGCCATGAGCTATGCGGCCTACCGAATCATCAGAAACCGTTATATCAACTCTCCGGGTTGGGGTACTGTCACTTTGCCTTATGTAACAACCTTAATGGGAGAATTGGGTTACGACATGAATTTCTCCTCTGTGGATTACACCACTGGAAATCCAGCTGCTTTGGGAAATTACATTGCCGCGCGCATCATCAGCTATGGCAATGGGGATGGCTCCAATCAACTCTTGAACTATGCCAATCAATATTACACCCCAATGAACCCATCCTTGTTTCCAACATTACCGGGCACCAATGGTATCATTGATCCCAATCGTTGGCAACCATTGAGTTTGAGCGTTTTTATTGATCAAAATGGAAATTTATTGTCTGGTGCTCCGCCATTCATGGGGCCGGAATGGGGAAATGTAAAACCGTTCGCTATGGACGCGCAAGACTTGAGCGTCAAACAACGGGATGGATACAATTGGAATGTTTATCATGACCCAGGGGCATTTCCGCACATGGGTGAAACCGGTCAGGGCATAGATGATTTATACAAATGGAACTTTGCATTGGTTGCGCGTTGGGGCGGTCATTTGGATCCCGGTGATGAAGAGATCATGGATATTTCTCCCAAGAGTATTGGCAATGCTAGTTTACCTGAAACCTTCCAAGATCAAATGGCTTTTTATGATTTTGATAACGGTGGGGACAATGGTACAGGCCACGAAGTCAATCCCATTACCGGTTTGCCCTATGAAGAACAATGGGTGTACAGAGGGGACTACACGCGGGTATTGGCTGAATTTTGGGCGGATGGCCCCAGTTCTGAAACACCTCCAGGTCATTGGTTTAAAATTTTGAATTATGTGGTGGAGCAAATGAACGGCTCTTTTCTTTGGGAGGGCGTTGAGCCAGTAGATGAAACGGAGTTTTGTGTTCGCGCATATTTAACCTTGGGTGGCGCAGTGCACGATGCTGCAATCTCTGCTTGGGGAATCAAGGGATTTTACGATGGTGTTCGCCCCATTTCTGCCATTCGCTACATGGCGGAAAAGGGTCAATCATCCGATGCCAATCTCCCCAATTATCACCCCGATGGTTTTCCTTTGATTGCTGGTTTCTCAGAATTGGTGCAACCTGGCGACCCATTGGCTGGCGCGTCAAACGAAAATGTCAACAAGGTGAAAGTGTATTCATGGTTGGGTCCTGAACTCATCAGCAACCCCAGTGTGGATATGGCAGGAACAGGATGGATTTTGGCGGAAAAATGGTATCCCTATCAAAGACCCACTTTTGTGACCCCTCCTTTTGCAGGATATGTTTCTGGACACTCAACCTACTCAAGAGCTGCGGCTGATGTCATGACAGCCATAACCGGTAGTCAGTATTTCCCTGGTGGTATGGGAACCTTTGATGCCCCAATGAATCAGTACTTGGTTTTTGAAGAAGGTCCCAGCATGAATGTCCAATTGCAATGGGCAACCTATCAGGATGCAAGCGACCAATGCAGCTTGTCAAGAATCTGGGGAGGCATTCACCCGCCTATGGATGACATCGCCGGCCGTAAGATTGGAATGGAAGTCGCCATTGATGCAGTCAATAAAGCTGATGGACTTTGGACAGACACTCTACCCCGCATAGTTGTGCTGGAGTGCCCACCATTTGTCAATGACTACGTTTGTCAAGACACCTTGGATATCATTGCACATTTCGATCAGCCCATGACCACCAATTGGGGACCCAGTCTCGATTTTGTCAACGGCGATCTCTCCTCGGATTTGACTTACGTTGATGTGAACTGGATGAATGACAGCACGTATCGCTGGCGATTTGTTGTACAAGATAACAACCATGTTATTGATAACATTGATGTCAAAATCATGGGAGCGTCCAATTCCCTCGGAGTGATTCAGCGTATTTTTTATGGCAACAACATTTTTCTGATTGATACAGAAAACCCCTTTGTCACCGACTTTTCTCCCAACTCTGTGTTGATCAATGAAGCCGTAGTACAGACCAACCCATTTGCTATGCAATGCAATTTTAGCGAGCCTGTCCAAGGAAGCGTTGCCAACATCAATAGTGATTGCATGACGCTCAACAATGCCATCACCACAATAGCAGGCAATGGAACACAGAACATCATATTGAACTTTGAACTGATGGATGAAAATGAGGAGACCCAATCGCCTTCTTTTACGCTTCAAGGTTTTCGTGATGTTGCAGGAAATGATATGGTGGTGTTGGATACGGTGTTGACAGATTTGGTGATTGATACCCATTCGCCCGAATTGATATCATGGACCATCAATACCGCATCATTCAACGAGAGCAATGCGGGAGGCACATGGCTGGTTCAAGCTCATTTTGACGAGCCCATGTTCAATTTGTTCCTTCCAGCGTTGTATGTTCCAGTTCCTATGGATGTCACCTTATTGAACCAACAGTGGTTGGACTCAGTAAGTTTTGAATGGAGTTTTTTGATCAATGACAATAACCTCAATCAAGCCGATTTGGTGCTGAGCGCAACGAATGCACTGGACCAGAATGGAAACGTCATGGATACTTCCGTTTATGGCGATTATTTGCAATGGGAAATGAATCCTTGGATTGAAATTCTCGGCTGCACAGATAGCCTGGCATGCAATTTCGATGCTTTGGCCAACTCAGAGAATGGAACATGTCTTGTTCCCTTTTCACCCTGTGATGACGGCGATACCCTCACCGTCAATGATCAAATACAATTGGACTGCAGTTGCGCGGGAGAAGTAGTACAATCCGTTCTGGAGATCAAAGATGATTTTTCTTTTTACCCCAATCCTGGAATCGACCAATTGCATTTGATGGGACAAGGAGTGGTGCGCGTTTTTGATGGAAATGGCCGCATACTATTCCAACAATATATCAATGGAAGAGCAGATATTCCAGTACAGTCATGGGCGCAAGGTTGCTATAATATTCAAACACCATCAGGAAACCATACATGGATAAAAGCCGCAGGGCCTGAAAAATGATAGCATTGTCTTAACACATGATCAAAGCAATGAAATCATCTTTGAAGGCTATGGAGAAAAGGGTTATCAGTGTTCAAAGAGAGTTATCATGGCTTCAATTTAACGAGAGGGTATTGTTTGAAGCTTCAGATGTGAAGAATCCCTTGGTATCAAGGGTTCATTTCTTGGGCATATTTTCCAGCAATTTGGATGAGTTCTTCAAAGTTCGAATAGCATCTTTGAATCGTGAGCTGAAAGCACTGAGAGGGAAAAAAGGCAATCCTTTGGACATCATTCATGATCGGGTGATTGAATTACAATGGGAGTTTGATCGCATTTTTGAAAATACCAAAAAAGCTTTGGCCAAAGGGGGAGTTCATTTTAAAAATGAGCGCCAGTTATCCAGTGAGCAAAAATTGTATGTGGATCATTATTTTGATGATGAAATCAGGCATCACATCATTCCCATATTGATGTCATCATCGATGCCGCTTCCTCCGTTGAAAGACAATGCGCTTTACCTGGTGGTTGACGTTGTATTAAAAGATAAAGCAAAAAAAGTCTTTGCCTTGATAGAAGTTCCTGATTCCATTAGCAGATGGGTCGTGCTTCCTACAGAAAATGGCGAGAAACATGTCATGTTCCTCGAAGACGTCATTCGATTCAACCTAAAGAAAATTTTTTCCATTTATACCATCGCCTCTGTTAAGGCGTATGATGTAAAAGTGGTGCGGGATGCTGAGTATGAAATCGAGAACGATTTTTCCAAGAGTGTTTTTGATAAAATCTCCAAGAGTATACAGCAGCGTAGCAAAGGAGATTATGTTCGAATCAATTTCGACCATGAGATTCCTGAAGATTTATTGCATTTGTTGTTGACAAAAACAAAGATCAAGAATCCACAGAATATCATCCCTGGTGGACGGTACCACAATAAAAAAGACTTGTTGACCTTTCCTGATTTTAGCCATCCGGATTGGGTGTTTCCAAAAATTAAAAGTCTGTCTCATCCTGCCTTCAAAAGGTCCAATAACATTTTGGATACCTTTAATAAAAAGGATGTGTTGTTGCATTTTCCGTATCAGCGTTTTTCTCATATTTTGGACTTGTTAAGAGCGGCAGCCATCGACCCTCAAGTGCGCACCATTCGCATTTCCATGTACAGAATTGCCAAGGATTCGCACATTCTGCATGCCTTGATCAATGCGGCAAAAAATGGTAAGAAAGTAGTGGCTTTGGTAGAAGTACAAGCCCGTTTTGACGAGGAGCACAATTTAGAGATTACCAAAATGTTGCAGGCCTCAGGGGTGAAAGTAATTCCCGGTATCCCTGGTTTGAAAGTGCATTGTAAGGTCTTTCAGATTAGCAGAAAAATGAATGGAAGAACAGTAAGGATAACCCACATTGGTACAGGTAATTTTCATGAGAAGACAGCGCGCATTTATTCGGACACTTCTTTACTGACCACCAATCTGGAATTGGGTAGAGAGGTAAGGAGTTTGTTTCATTTTTTCGAATCCAATTTTCATCGTCCTCAGTTCAGACATTTGGTCGTATCGCCTTTCAATACCCGAAGAAAGTTATTGGATTGGATTACAGATGAAATCAAGGAAGCAAGAAAAGGTAAAAAGGGTTTGGTAGTTATAAAAGTCAATAATTTGGTGGATGAAGGAATCATCAAGAAGTTATTGGAAGCAGGAGAAAATGGAGTAGAAGTCAAGTTGGTGGTGAGGGGCGTTTGCCTATTGCAACCAACAACAGAGAATCAAAAGAGGAACATCACCATGCGAAGCATTTTAGGAAGATACCTGGAGCACAGCAGGGTTTTTGTTTTTGGAGTAGGGAAGAGGGAACGCATGCTCATCGGAAGTGCAGACATGATGGTGCGCAATTTGGACTATAGAATTGAGGTTTTAGCACCCATTCAAGATCCGGAATTGCGAGCGGAATTAAAGGAATGGTTGGATTTGCAATTCGACAGCCACGCCAAAGCACGTTTTCTGGATTCAGAACGCATCAATCAATTGGTGTACAATGTTATTCAATCCAAATCCTTTGACACTCAAGATATGTTTTATCAAAAGCTCATCAAGAAATCAGAATCAAGTAAATGAGAATCGCAGCCATTGATATCGGATCCAATGCCGTTCGTTTGTTTGTTGCTCAAGTCCATCAAAATGAGGACGGATTATTATTGGAGAAGCTGTTGCATACGCGTGTTCCTATCCGTTTGGGTGGTGATGTTTTTACTTTTGGAAAAGTATCTACCGAAAGATCTTTGCAATTGGCCTTGACCATCAAAGGTTTTGCTTCTATCATTGAAGCTCTGGGAATAGAGGAAGTAAGAGCTTGTGCCACCAGTGCATTGCGCAGCGCGGAGAACAGAGATGCGGTGGTAAGACAAGTTAAAAAAGTTTCGGGCATCGACATTAAGATTTTATCGGGTAGTGAAGAGGCCGAGATGATTTTCGGAAATTTTAGTCACTATCAATTGCCGAAGGAGCATCACTATTTATTTATTGATGTTGGGGGAGGGAGCACAGAGTTGACCATCATTGAGCGAGGTGTAAAAAAGGCTTCGCAGTCTTTTGAAGTGGGTACCGTGCGCATGTTGCTGAATGATCAGAAGAAGTTGCCCAAAGCAGTCTTTGATTGGTTGGCCGCTGAGATTAACCCAAAAATGAAATACCAGGCCATTGCTACTGGAGGAAACATCAACAGCGCCATTAAGATTTTGGAAAAGAAATCCCGCGAGTTTGTTGGTTTGGAGGAACTCAATCATTTGAAGAAACAATTGAGTCGTTGTTCCAAAGAACAACGGATGCGCAAGTACAAGTTAAGAGAAGATCGCGCGGACGTCATCGTTCCTGCACTCAACATATATACGCAGATTGCAGACGAGGTGGGTATTGAAGAGTTGTTGGCCCCAAAATTTGGATTGGCGGATGGTATTGTGTTGGAGGTATTGCAATCCAGAGGATTCAAAGATTTTAAATTGATTTCAGCTTAGCATGAAAAGTGAGTTGATACCCAAAGCCACTGTCGCCAAAGTGCTAAAGACCAATGAACGCAATCCTTTGGTAGATCTTGTGCAGCAAGTGACGCGGCTAAAGGCCATCAATCATTTGTATGCAAAAGTCTCAGACAAGAAAGGGGAGGAGTTCGTGGATGGGCTTTTTCAACAATTGAAAATAACCACCCAATTCAAGCAAGATCAATTGGATCAAATTCCAAAAGAAGGACCATTGGTTGTGGTTTGCAATCACCCGTTTGGTGCCTTAGATGGTTTAATGGCTTTGAAGATTTTGCTTCAAGTACGCAGTGACATCAAGGTAATGGCCAATTTTATTTTGTCAGAAGTTAAACCCATCAGTGATTATTTTCTTTCAGTCAATCCATTTGAAAATCAGGGAAACAAGAACAGCCGCGGAGGGGTGAGGGCTTCTTTGGAGCACGTTCAAAATGGCGGGTGTCTCATTGTATTTCCAGCTGGTGAAGTGTCTACTTTGCCCAAGGGTAAATTGCGGCATCCGGTAGATAAGCGTTGGTCGGATTCCGTCATTAAGTTGATTCAAAAGACAACAGCCAGTGTTTTGCCCATATATTTTTATGGAGACAATTCCTACCTTTTTCACTTGTTGGGAAAGATTCACCCGCAATTGAGAACGGCTGCTTTACCATCAGAATTGCTGCGCAAGAAAAACAAAGAATTGGTTGTTGAGATTGGTCGTCCTATCCTACATAAGGATTGGTCAGTCATCGAGGATGTCGCACAACTCAATCGTTTTTTTAGATCTAAGGTGTATGCCCTCAGTTATCAATTCGATGTAAGGCGTCGCTTTTTTGCGCCCAGATTATGGTTCAAAGCGAACGCCAAAACTGAGTCGGTCGGCCATCCGGCTTTTCGTCAGGATGTATTGAGTGAAATTGAACAGATAGAGGATGCCATGTTGTTGGATCAATCCGGATTTACGTGCTATGCTGTGAAAGCCCATCGCATTCCTAATTTGCTGCATGAAGTAGGCAGATTGCGTGAAATGACCTTCAGAGATGTAGGTGAGGGGACAGGTAAGTCTTTGGACTTGGATGAATATGATTTTTATTATTATCATCTTATCCTTTGGCACAAAGAGAATCAAGAATTGGTTGGCGCGTATCGCATAGGTTTGGGCTCTGAGATTATTGAACTATATGGCAAGAAAGGGTTTTATACGAATTCATTGTTTAAAATGAAGAATGAGTTCAAACCTTATTTGCGAAAAAGCATAGAATTGGGTCGTTCTTTTGTTGTCACTAAATACCAAAGACAACGTTGGCCTTTGTTCTTGTTGTGGCAAGGAATCACCATTTTCATGGATCATTTCAAGGATGTAAAGTACATCATTGGCCCAGTGAGCATGAGTGACCAATACCAGAGGTTGTCCAAAGAGTTGATGATTCAGTTTTTACTTCAGGAATATGGAGACAAAGATTTGGCAAAGTGTGTAAGACCAAGAAACAAGGTCTTGATGAAAGACATTATCGATCGGGATGCACTATTGCTCACAGTGAAAAAGGAGATCAAACAATTGGATAAATTGATTGGTCAAATTGAACCAATGGGACTTTCCATGCCGGTGTTGTATAAAAAATATTTGGCACAAAATGCAAAGATTATCGCATTCAATAGAGATCCATTGTTCAATAATGCAATCGATGGATTCATGATTTTAGACATAGAAAAAATGCCCAGAGAAAAATAATTCCTTGTCAAGGAATGCTTGGTCTTAAAGGTGTATAAAACAAAAAAGAGGCTGTCCAGTGACAGCCTCTTTTCGTTGAAACCACTATCGGTTTAGTTCTTGTTGAATTTTATCGTGGTTACATCATTGTTGTTGATGATGCGAACGATATATACGCCATTGGCCAAATCCGAAACATTCATGACCTCTTGAATCTTAGAGTTCTGAATGGTGTTGATGATCTGTCCAGTAACATTGGTCATGATCAAAGTGGATTGAGCAGGACATACAATGTTAATTTGATCCTGAGCAGGATTTGGATATAGCATGATGGAAGCATTCATCATCTCTTCCAATCCAGTAACCAATACTTCGAAAGTGTGGACATCTGTACAGTTTCCATTGGAAGCTTCCAATGTAACGGTGTAAGAACCATCGGTTCCGAAGTTGTGAGATGGATTGTTTTCGGATGATACATTGCCATCACCAAAGTTCCAACTATAGCTGGTAGCACCTGTTGAGTTATTCAAAAATTGCACACCCAAATTGTTGATGATTGCACTGAAATCAGCGGTTGGTGTTTCTGTAACGGTAACAAAAATGGGTGATGAAATACCGGTTCCATTGCACGCATCGGTATTGGTAACTTCTACAGTATAAGATCCCGCTTCTGTCGCAATCAATGATCCATTGGTTTCATTTGAAATCACAGCGCCATTCAAATACCATACATAGGTTTCGGAAGTACTCGCTGAAAGGCTCACGCTTTCACCAGAGCAAATATCCGTGTCGTCTGATGCGGATAGAGTTGGAGCTGGAGCATCAGAAACGTTGACGTTAATTTCGTTGGATACAGCGGTACAACCATTGGCATCAGTGTAGGTGGTACTATAAACACCACTAGCGCTTACCAAGATGCTGCCTCCGATTTCGTTGGTACTCCATACGTTTCCTTCAGATTGAGAAGAAATGATTTCAACAGAACTTCCAGTGCATAGTGAGGTATTTCCAGCGGCTTGAATGGTTACTTCAGGGTTGGGGAAAACAACAACCTCAACTGCTTGTGCAATAACGGAACAACCATCGGCACTCACAGCGGTCATTTCAACCATGTCGTTGTCTGCAACAGTTTGCGTTGCTGAAATGGCACCGCTATTCCAATGGAAAGTTACATTGTCAATAGAAGCAGCTCCCATCAAAACAACGTCGTTACCAGCACAAAATGCTGTTTCACCATCGGCAATGATTTCAGCAGTGAAACTGTTGTCCAAAGGAGCATTGTAGGCTTGGTTTTGAGGGTCAAATTCTGTCCAGCAAGCAGCCCAGTTTTCTGATCCAAAAGCACCGCGATAGTTTACGTTTTCAAAAAGTCCATTGCTCAAATAAGCATCGGTGAAATCAGCACCTTGATTCAAAGGAGATCCACCGCTCAAAGAAAAGTTTGGGGCGTTCAAGTCAACGTTGTTGAACATCAAGTCTGTTATCATAGAAGACAACTGATTGTTGTTGCTGTTGAAGAATGATGTGATGTTGAATGAACCGTTGACATTGTTGGTCGCTGGTGTTAAACCAGTAGTGGTATTGGCCAAAAGTGAATCGCTGCACTGTGCGATAACATTGTTCTTGAATTTCAACAATCCATTGGTCGCATTGCCTTGCGTTGAACTGGCTTCAATCATCAAACCGATAGGATAGCCAACAAAGACAGAATTAAAAGCGCTGCATTGTGTGTTTCTTCTCAAATGCAAGCTTCTTTTGAAATTAGAATTGTAGGTAGAATTAAAAGCCATGGGACCGATAATGGTCATGTTGGAAAATTTGGGTTGTGAAATAGGACCGTTGGAAGAACCCGTCGCATCGTTATCCGCTTCCAAACCATTGGAACCACTTTGGTCAGCAATGGCAGGGTCTCTAACAGCCAATCCGAATTGAATAGAACCTTGGTAGCCGAAGTCAGTATCAAAATCGTCATCCCAGTTGCGGTAAGATACCAAGTTCTTGGCATTGACATTTCCACCAAACCACTCAAATGCATCGTCTCCACAATAAGAAACCTGAACGTGATTGATGGTTGTTCCCGCGCCAACACCGCACATGGTTAAGCCGTTGATCTCACTATTGGGTTGAAAAGGAATACCACCAAACTCAATTCTCACATATTCAATGATACCAGAATTGTCGTTGTTGTCTGGAGTAGCACCTCCACCGTAAATCGATCCAACACCGCCCTCAACAATGGCTTCTCCTTGAGCAGTTCCATTGGCTGCATTGGCAGGTTGGTTCACAGCGCCTCTTCCACAAACAATCAATCCACCCCAGTCACCATAAGAACGCTGTCCGGCAGGCTTCTGTGATGTAAATACAATGGGTTGCATTTCTGTTCCTTGCGCGATGAGAAATCCGTCGCGCTCAATAATCAATGTGCCTTTAGATACGTAATCTCCTTTGATGATGGTTCCTGGTTGAATGACCAACGTATCATTGGCGGTTACACGCACAAATCCCTGAAGGATGTATGTGTTGCTGTTGGTCCAAGTGGTTTTGCCATTGATGTCGAGGCTTCCGCTTACAATGATTTGGCTTTGAGCCAGGCCGCTTAAAACTAAGGCGACCATGAAGAATAAGATTCTTTTCATGTCTTTGATTTTTTTTTGCAAATCAGCCTTTAAAAAGTTAGTCCATTATTAGTACTTCATTATCGATGTATTATCAATAGGGCGAATAATGGAGCGCAACATCAATCCTATGTTAAGGCTATTTTTCGCGAAGCTTGTATTGGATACCAAAGGTGAAATAAGTACCGCGCTTGAAACGCTGCATCACTTGGTCATTGGATCTGTTGAGATGGCCATCTTGATTGGCATCTTGCAAGAACAAACTTTCTTGGTTCAACAAATCCTGAACGCCCAGACGCAATCCAAATCCATTGGCAAAGTTTTTTGTAATGCTCAAGTCAATGACATTGCGGGGCATCTCATACACTTCTGGTACACCTGGGATACCCACAATCGCAATGCGAGGACCGATGACATTGTACATGGCAGAAAACTGCCAACCCGTGGTGTCGTTCTCATAGTACAATCCCAAGTTAGCAATGTAGGGAGATTGACCCACCATCGGACGATTGGGGTTTAATCCAGTCTCAATACTCGCAGCCGAGAGTTCAATATTGGATACGATGTAGGAGGCATTGGCAACGATGGTCATGTGTTTGATAATGGGCAAATCAATAACATTTTGCAATGATTTTCTTATATCCATTTCCACGCCATAGCTGGTTGCAGAAAGCGCATTTCCTGGCATGAAACTTCTTGTACCACCTGAACCTACTCCGGGAACAAAGTACTGCTCAATGGGGTTGGTGAATTGCTTATAGAACAATGCAGCGCTGATGACTTCGTTGGGTCTGGGATAATGCTCCCATCTCAAATCTGCATTTTGAATGGTAGCAAAAGTCAAATTGGGATTTCCCGAAATGATGAAGTTGTTTTCGAAATCATAAAATGAGAATGGCGCCATTTCGCGGAACTCAGGTCGATTCACCGTTTTGCTGTATGCTACGCGAGTCAAACTTTTTTTGCTGTAGTTGTAGGAAATGTTCAATGAAGGGAGTAAGATGGTTGAGTCTAGCTTGGCTGCAATCGGCACGCCTGTGATATCGGCGCTTTGCAGTTTTTGACTATTGTTTTCATTTCTGATTCCAGCGGTTATGTTTATTTTATTCAAGGGTAAATTGACCTCAAAATATTGCGCAAATAATTTATTCGTGGCTTCATAGCGGTCAGCACCGCGTGTGTCCTCATCTAAAGTAAGTCCATAGGTTTCATTGATGTTCTCATTATTGAGAATTTGGTCGTAGGGTTGATAAGCCAGATTGGGTTGATGCATGTAAAATTGCGCGATGTTGGATGCCGCATAGCCAAGATTGCGTGAAGAAAAATTTCTTGATTTGTTTTCGAGGTAGAAGCCTCCTTTGGCGGTGATCCAACGTTCGCTTTTGGCATCTTCGGATTTCAATTGCCACAATTTGGCGGTGTATTGCGCAGTGTAGGTTCTGACATACTCATTCAAGTCCATGAACAATCGACCCATGTAAAAAGGCTGAGCACTAAACGGAACGTAGGCCATGTAATTGGGGTCGGATCCATCTGTGGGTCTTGTATATCTAATCCTTTTCCAATCGGGATCTTGTCTTTGGGTGGTTCCAAAACCAACCGCCATTTGGATGGTGCCTCTGCGATTAAAGACATCCTGCTGAAGTGCCACTTGACTCGAGAGTACCATCCTTTGGGTATACCGCATGGAATACTCTTTTCTATAATTTCCTTCCTCAATATTGATTCCATTCCGCATTGTATTGGACTGCATTCCATTTTGATTGATGAAGTTTTTGAAATCGAAGTTACCACTCTTCCATTTTACACCCCAATTGTGTAAGAATCCCAGTTGTGAGGTCAGTTGATAAATGTTGTCGTTGTATTTAAATACAGTGTCGCTGATTTGGTTGTTGGCATCAAACTCATTGTAATCCATGCGCTCACTCTTTTGCAAGACATAGGCGCGTGAATAATTAATGGCAGTGTAATTCCCTACTACCAGATCCTGCAGTTTCCAACGCTTTCCAATGGTGAAACTCATACGTTGGTCCAAAGGGGTTTGAATGGAATCCAGTTTCCAATTGTTTTTCAAGCTTTTTGCAAGCGCTATTCTTTCACTATTGTTGGTGATGTCTCTGACATTGGTTGGGAAAGAGGATGGCAATGTCCGCGACTTACTGCCCAAACCAATCCAATCAGATTGTTCTTCTTGTGCGCGGTAGAAAGTTTGTCCTGTAATGCCAGTTCTAAATCCTTGACTATAGGAAAAGTCAATGGCGGTTTTTTCGTCCGGAATATTTTTGGTGACCACATTGATAACCCCTCCCGCGAATTCTCCGGGAATTTCAGCGCTACCGGATTTGTAAATCAAGAATTTTTCCATCGCCATGCTGGGGATGATATCAAAGGAGAATGCGCGTATGTCAGATTCCAAAGATGGCGCGATGATGCCATTGATCATGGTGGTATTGTATCTTGAAGCCAATCCACGAATCATCACAAAGCGATTGTCAACAATGGTAACCCCAGGTATGCGTCGCGCTACTTGAGAGGCATCCCTGTCTTGACCTTTTGCAATTTGCGCGCTGCTCATCCCACTCACCACCAATTTGGCTTCTTTCATCTCCATCAAAACCGCTGCTTCTGTATTGGTTTTTTTATAATCTACTATTTGAAGTGTTGACCCTTCAAAGCTCGCATCTTCCATGCTTAAATTGATTTCCAAGTCAACATTACCCACCACAACATTGGGCATCTGCAGGGTTTTGTAAGACATGATTCTACATTCAAGGGTATATGTCCCAGGAATAATTTCAAGACGATAATGTCCCATAATGTCTGTCGCCGTTCCAAACGCCGTTCCAACAGCGCTGACAATGGCGCCGATGATGGGCTCCCCGGATTTTTGATCAATGACTTTCCCGGATATAACAGCACCCTTGATCATGGAATCCTGACCGGAGAGTGAGTTGAAAATGGGAAATAAAAGAATCAGACACAGAAGTGATGGAGTGATTTTTTTCATGACGCAAAAGTCTACGTCAAATAAAAAAACATTGTGACCGCAGTTTTAAGGCTTTGTTAAGTGGTTAAAGTTCAGAATGAATGGGCACTAGAATTTCTGACCAAAGTTTTTTAAAGAGGATCAATGCTTCGTCATTCAAGCTGTACTTGCACTGCGCACCAAAAATCCTTCCTTTGATTAATCCAGCCCTTTTTAATTCTCTTAAATGTTGTATGACTGTTGTTGGCGCTGTGTTGGGTATAGCAACGATTTCGCCTTCAATAGTGCCTCCTTTCAAAGCAAGAGCCAGCAATATTTGCAGACGTGTGGGGTGCCCTATCGACTTGGAAAGGTTGGCCAGGAGGGCAATTGCATCGGCGTCTTTTTCTTGAACATTCATCAGGTACAAATTCAAACTTTGGGAATGAATAGAATGTTACATCAATTTTAAAATTTGGATGAAGTGAAAGACAAATGATTTGAGCTTCTTAACAATGGCTTAATATTGAATAATGGCAACAATCATTCGTTTGATATGTAAATTCAGGTTTAAGGAAGAATGCAGTAAAAACTTTGGCGAAGTGATACGTGAAATACAACCTTCTATTAACATTGTTGTAACATATAAACTCTTTTTTTGCATGAAAATAGACTAAATGAAACTGAGTTCACTCTTCTCTTTTATGGTTTCAAAGAATGCCCTGTTCTTTGATTTGTTTGCGCAGGATACCGCCAATTTGGTGGAACAATCCAAAAAATTTAATCAATTGATTCATACAAAGGATAAGAATGAATGGTCCAATATCATTCGTGAGATTCGTGAGTTGGAACAAAGAGGCGATGAATTGACGCATCAAATATTCCTCGAATTGGCAGATAATTTCATTACACCCTTTGATAGAGAAGATATTCATGCTTTGGCGGCAAGTATCGACGATATTGCAGACTATATCAACGGCTGCGCTTCTCGTATCCAATTGTACGGAGTTAGTGAATTCAGCAAATCAATGGAGTTGATGAGTGAAGTGTTGCTCAAACAAGTGATGGAAATCGATACAGCGATCCGTGATTTGCGCAATATGCGCAATGCTCAGCGTGTTAGAGATGCCATCGTTCGCATCAATTCGCTGGAAAATCATGCGGATGACATTTTTGACGAGGCCATTGCTCGTTTGTTTTCAGAACAGGACAACGCCATGTTGTTGATCAAACAAAAGGAAGTGTTGAGCAGTCTGGAGACCGCAACAGACAAATGCGAAGATGTAGCCAATGTTTTAGAAAGTATACTGGTCAAAAATTCTTAATTCCCAATGGAGTATTCAACTTTCCTCATCGTCATCATCGCCTTGGCTTTGATTTTCGATTTTATCAATGGATTTCATGATGCGGCCAACTCCATTGCTACCGTGGTTTCAACCAAAGTGTTGACCCCTTTTCAAGCTGTAGTCTGGGCGGCGTTTTTCAATTTTGTTGCTTTCTTTATTTTCAAAGATCATAGCGTGGCCAATACCATTGCCAAGACGGTGCAAGATGAATTTACTCAGCCAGATCGCCATCCTTTGCCCATGATTTTTGCGGGGCTTTTGTCGGCCATCGCTTGGAATTTGATTACCTGGTGGTATGGAATTCCGTCTTCTTCTTCTCACACCTTGATTGGAGGTTTTGCAGGCGCGTTTTTGGCGGCTTTTGGATGGGAAGCGGTAAGAGGTGGAGTGGTGGGTGCCACGGCCATTTTTATTGTTGTTGCACCCATTGCAGGTATGGTCATGGCCTACTTGATTTCCATTTGGTTCTTAAACTCTTTTCGAAAAGGTCCTTGGATGAAAATGGTCTCTTTGGCCATCATAGCAGGAACTTGTTATTTGGTTTGGGGGGCTCTGGAATTCAAAAAAGATTTTAACGGAGCGCATTCTTACACGTTAGCCTTTACGGATAAAGTGGACAAAGAAGAATTGAAAGCAGCCTTGAAGTTTAAGGATGAAGATCTCAAAGAATATTCACCGGTAGTTAAGGCGGGAAAAGATAGCACAGGCGCAGAAGATAAGTCTGGTTGCATTTATGTTGTTCGCACTGATTATATGAAGAAAGTCGGTGACATGACCGTTAGCGCGGAATTAACCAAGGCTTTGGAGAAGAATGTTCAGAAGAAAATTGATACCCCTTTTGAAATCAAGGATAGTCACAAGATTGGTCCAGATGCGGATGCAAAGGAGCGATTTGATACTTCCAACCTCAAAGCTGATTTTGAGACCTATTGGTTAAAAGTTGTTTTTCATGGCAACAATTTCAAGTGGCTTTTGTTGGGTTTTATTGTGGTGGTGATGGGTGTTTTCACCTTGTTCTTGAGTTCTTTGAACAATTCCAGAGCCAATCATTGGTTCAAAAGATTGCAGTTGTTTTCCTCTGCGGCCTTCTCAGTAGGTCATGGTGGTAATGATGCGCAAAAAGTTATGGGAATCATTACTGTTGCTTTGATTGCCAACGGCAGTATTTCTTCAATGAAGGAGATGCCCAATTGGGTTCCATTGGCTTGCTATGCTGCCATTGCCATTGGTACCATGAGCGGAGGTTGGAAAATTGTGAAGACCATGGGTAACAAGATTACCAAAGTAACCCCATTTGAAGGGGTGGCCGCAGAAACTGCCGGAGCAGTCACCTTGTTTTTCACAGAGGGAATGAAGTTCCCTTGGAAGATCGGTGGAGAGGTGATAAAAGGTATTCCTGTATCTACCACCCATACCATCACAGGATCCATCATTGGTGTCGGTGTAACCAAGCGCATCAGTGCGGTGAAGTGGGGAGTAACAGGTAAGTTGCTTACCGCTTGGATCATCACCATTCCCATCTCAGCTGCCATGGGGGCATTGTTCTACTATGCTTGCGTGATGTTTGGATTAAAATAATGGGAAAATAGAAATAATAAAAAAGGGCCGAAAGGCCCTTTTTTATTGAATGATAAAATTATTATTCGGCGGATTCTGTCTCCTCAACAGGAGCTTCAAAGTCCAACATATTTTTGCTTTGCAAAAGGTTGTACCACTGAAAGAACTTACGCAAATCGCTTTCGTAAACACGTTCTTGATCATAGTTGGGGAGCACTTCAAGCATGGCTTTGCGAATGTCCTTTCCTTCTGCCTTGTGCGATGGACCTTGCTCGCCATTGAACACCTTCTTGGCATTTTCCAAAACTTCTCTCAAGGCCACATCCTCATCGGTGGTGAACATGGAGATGTCTGATAAAGTGCTTACTTTTTGACTGGAGTGAATTGGAATGCGTTGACCATCAATAATCGATTCGGCGATTACGACGTTCTTTCCGCCACTAATGACTTTGAATAATCCACTTTTTCCAGAAACGGTGATGATTTTATCTAGAGCTGTTTTCATGTTAACGTACTTATTTTTTGAATGGCCTCAAATCTAAACAGGAAAGGCCTACTATCTTGTTAAATGAACTAAGATTCAAAAACTTTTTTCAACAAGGCTGTTGTCCGAGCCACAGGATTTTTTCTAATGTTGTATTCCTCTTGCTCAACCATGATGAACAAACCATCGATGGCTTTCTGCGTGACAAAGTCGCTGAGATTGGGATTGAGCTTGGTGACACCTGGAATCTTGTTGTATTGTGTTACAATCGCTTCGTAATGTTTTGTGGCCCCTACTTTTTTCAATGATTCCTCAATGACGGGCTTAAAATCTGCGTACAAAGCCGATTGGGTCTGTTTTTTCAAGTAATTGGTTCCTGCATTCAATTCACCTTTGACAATGCTGATGGCATCGGACACGGTCATGTTGGCAATGGCCCTAACAAAAATTTCCTTGGCTTTAACCCCAGCATCCTCTGCTGCGCGATTGATGGATAACACCGCTTGATCCACTTCTTTTTCCAAACCAATGGCCTTAAGTTTTTGCTCTTTTGCTTGCGCATCGGGAGGCAATGGAATTTTAATCTTGGGATTTCCAAAATATCCATCGGTTTTGGATACAATGTCTGCTCCTAGCGTGGCTCCTTTTGTCAGCGCTTCTTTCAAAGCATCTGCAGCCTCTTTTTCTGAAAAAGCAGGGATTTTATTGTTGGATTGAACGGCCTGATTGGCTTTGTTGGATAGTGTTTTTAAATTTTGAGCATGGCCCAATAAGGGACAAAGAAGAATGGTTGCAATAATTAACTTTTTCATTTTTCAAGTGTTTTGACAAATATAAATGGTTGTACTCTACTAATTTTGTCAGGATGTTAAAGGATTGGAAAATAGGTCAGATTGTTCGTTTTCTTAATGACCCTGGTCAAGGTAGAATTACTGATATTGACTGGGAGCAAGGGGTAGCCATGGTGGAGGATGAGACAGAATTTTCATTTCCTCATCCCCTGAATGAGTTGGTTTTGGTGGAGCATTTGGGCCATGAGGCCAAGAAATACGCTCAGGCTCAACAAGATGTCCAGGAGCATTTTGTTCGCAACACCCACGAAAAGGTCATCAATAAAGTCAATAAGGAGTTCAAGATGCTTTACAAGAATGAGTTGGCATCAAGCGAACGGCGCAGAGGGGAGTTGATGGAGGTGGATTTGCATATTCATCATCTGATTCATAGCCATGAGGGAATGACCAATGGTGAAATTGTCACAATTCAATTGGAACATTTTGAGCGCATCATGCGAATTGCTGTAAAAGACAAAATCAAAAAAGTAGTTTTTATTCATGGCGTGGGCCAGGGTGTGTTGCGTTCGGAGATCAGACGCATGCTGAAATCTTATTATCCGCAATGTGAATTCCAGGATGCCAATTGGCAACAATATGGTCAAGGAGCAACGATGGTCACTTTTTAATCAAGGTTTTACTTCCTCAAAAACAATGGCGCCCGAGTTGATGCAATAACGCAGTCCTGTGGGAGGTGGTCCATCATTGAATACATGTCCTAAGTGTCCTTCACATTTTGCGCAGGTTATTTCTGTCCGAATCATGCCGTGACTTTTGTCCAAATGTTCTTTGACGGCGCTATCATTGATGGCTTTGAAGTAACTGGGCCAGCCACAACCAGAGTCAAATTTGGTGTCTGATAAAAATAGCGGAGATTGGCATCCAGCGCATTTGTAAATGCCAACTTCATGGTGATTCCAAAAGTTGCCAGAGAATGCTCTTTCTGTTCCCTTTTCTCTGAGGATACGGTATTGCTCAGGCGTGAGTATTTTTTTCCACTCATCTTCTGTTTTTTTCATTTCGTTGTTTTTAATGTCAACATTGGTTTTTGAATTTTCTGCAGTGGGTGCAGTTTGATTTTGTCCTTGGCAACCCATTTGTGTTAGGAGTAGGGTAGCGATAATGCCTAAAATTGTTTTCATGATGCTGAAACGTTTTCTGCGGGTAGATATTGAGCGGTTAGGGATCCTGAGCCTTTCTTTTTGGCTTCTTTAACAGTTCCTTGGTAGATCAATTGTCCGCCTTTATTGCCCCCTTCAGGACCCAATTCAATTAACCAATCGGCACAATTGATTACATCTGTATGGTGCTCAATGGTGACGATGGTATGGCCATCTGCTAGCAATGCCTCAAAGCTGTTCATGAGTTTTGCTACATCGTGCGCATGCAATCCGGTTGTGGGTTCATCAAAAAAGAACAGTGTCGAATTTTGATTTTTCTTGGAAAGAAAACTGGCGAGCTTGATGCGCTGAGCCTCCCCTCCACTGAGGGTGCTTGAACTTTGCCCCAGCCCTACATACCCCATTCCTACTTCCTGCAAAGGTTTTAATTTGTTGATGAGATTTTTATGGATTCTCGAAGTAGGGTGGTCAAAGAATACAACGGCTTCGTCAACCGTCATGGCCAATACTTCAGCAATGTTTTTTTCTTTGTATTCTACCTCAATGACCTCGTCTTTGAATCTTTTGCCATGACATTGCTCGCAAACCAATTGGACATCTGCCATGAATTGCATGGAAACAGTCTGAACGCCCTCACCCTGACAAGCTTCACATCTTCCTCCTTCGACATTGAATGAAAAATGGGATGCTGTAAGCCCCCTTGCTGTGGAGGCAGGTTGTGAGGCAAATATGTCCCGGATCTCATCATAGGCCTTGAGGTAAGTGATGGGATTGCTCCTGGAGCTGCGACCTATGGGATTTTGATCAACGAATATTACTTGATCGACGCGTTTTAATGCTCCTGTTAATTGACTGAATTTATTGGATCCCGGAACAGGTTCACCCACATGTTGAGCAAGAGCCGGATACAAAATGTCTTTGATCAATGTCGATTTTCCACTTCCGCTAACTCCGGCTATGGCGGTTAATGCATACAAGGGGAATTGAATGTCGATGTGCTGCAAATTGTGCTCGTGGGCTCCTTCCAATCGAATAAAGTCATTTCCAATGGGGCTGTTTTTCTTTCGCTGAATGGACAATCGTTTGTTGAGGTATTGTGCGGTGAGTGATTTTTTGCTTTTTAGCAATTCTTTTCCGTTGCCACAAAATACAACTTCACCACCTTTGAAACCTGCTTCCGGTCCCATGTCGATGACATAGTCTGCCTCTAACATAATCTTCTCATCATGTTCAACGACAATTACCGTATTTCCTTGGTCTTTGAGTTGCTTTAAAACTTTGATTAAGTTTTCAGTATCTCTGGGGTGCAGACCAATGCTGGGTTCGTCAAGGATATAAATGGACCCCACCAATGAGGATCCTAGATTGGTGGCCAAATGGATTCGTTGACTTTCCCCACCACTGAGTGTGCTGGACAATCGGTTTAGTGTTAAATATTCTAGGCCAACATCCATTAAAAATTGGAGACGGCTTTGAATTTCGGTTACCATTCGTTTTCCGATTTCCCAATCGTGTTTTGACCAGGTGATTTGGCTGAAAAATTCTTGGAGAGCGCGTATGGGCATTTGAACCAACTCCATCAGATTCTTGTCTTGAATTTTGACATATCCCGCATCTTTCCTGAGTCTTGTTCCTTCACATTCAGGGCAGTTGGTTTTGCCTCGGTATCTGGAAAGCATCACCCGGTATTGAATCTTATAAGCCTCTCTCTCTAAGGATTGGAAGAAATCATAGACCCCATGGAAATAGGCGGTGCCGTTCCAGAGCATGTCCCATTCTTTTTTGTCCAAATCTTTGTAGGCCTTGTGAATGGGGAATTGGGCTTTTTTGGATCCTGCTATGAGTTGATCTTTCCACTCGCTCATTTTCTCTCCTTTCCAACAAACTAGGGCATCCTGGTACACACTGAGCCGTTTATCTGGAACGACCAGGTTTTCGTCCACACCAATGATGCTGCCAAATCCCCCACATTTTTTGCACGCCCCAATGGGATTGTTGAAAGAGAAAAAGTTGACGCTGGGAATTTCAAAGCTTATTCCATCGCGTTCAAAACGATTGGAAAATGATTGGTATTTCTTTTTGTTGTAGAGATAAATACAGAACTCACCATTGCCTTCATTGAAAGCGGATTCAATGGAATCGGCAATTCTGTTCCACTCATCCTCATTAGAATTGTCCACTACCCATCGGTCAATCATCAAATGAGAGGGTACAGCATCATTGGTAGTCCAAGATTCAATATCGATGAGCTCTTGGCCATTCCAAGCTCTAGAATATCCTTTCTGCATGAGCGCTTGCGCATTCCATTGATTTTTTAGTTCAACGAGGATAAGCACACGTTCGCCTGATTTCTTTTTAAGCCAATCAATCACGGCGGCAGTGGTATCGTGTTTGACCTCTTCTCCAGAGATGGGTGAGTAGGTCTTTCCCAAACGGGCGTACAACAATTTCAGGTAGTCATAAATCTCAGTGCTGGTGCCAATGGTAGAGCGGGAACTTTTGGAGGTTACCTTTTGTTCGATAGCAATGGCAGGGCTAATACCTGTGATGCGGTCCACATCGGGTTTGTCCAGTTTGCCCAAGAACTGACGGGCGTATGCGCTCAAGCTCTCAACATAGCGACGTTGCCCTTCTGCAAATAGGGTGTCAAAGGCAAGGCTACTTTTTCCAGATCCGCTGAGCCCGGTAATCACAGTGAGTGATCTCCTGGGAATTTCTAAGTTGATGTTTTTAAGATTGTGGACCCGGGCGCCCTCGATCTTGATGTTCTTACCTTGCTTCATGACTATCCAAAGAACAAAGTAACAACAGGCAAGTTCAGTTTTTTTTCAGGAATGTTTTTTTTTTACAAGATTATTTGTATATTCGTGATTATAATCAAATCAGAGTAACACGCCTATCGAATAGACCTCTACTTTTTTAATTTTTTGTTTAACCCAAAAAAAAGGAGGTCATCATGTGTTACAATCAACAAACCCCAGACGAGTTATTGGTCAAGAATTACCTTCAAGGTGATGAAGCAGCTTTTGCTGTGTTGCTCAAGAGACATCAATCCAAGATTTTTGGTAAAGTGCTTTCTGTTGTGAGAGATCGCGCGGTAGCAGAGGACATCTTTCAGGATGCATTGATGAAGGCCGTCTTTGCCATGAAATCAGGCAGCTACAATGAGGAAGGGAAATTCCTTCCATGGGTGATGCGCATTGCACACAATCTTTGCATCGATTATTTTCGAGCCAAGAAGAAGATGCCCATGAAAAGAGGGAATGATGAGTACAATCCTTTGGACTTCATCGGAGATCGCCATTTGAATGCCGAGCAATCTGTTGTCAAAGCTGAGGTGCTGGAGGTTGCGCGCAAATTGTTGGCTTATTTGCCGGATGATCAAAAAGAAATTGTTCTGATGCGGGTGTATTTTGACATGAGTTTCAAAGAAATCGCAGAACAATTGGACATCAGCATCAATACTGCTTTGGGTCGGATGCGTTATGCCAAAATCAATTTAACCAAAGTGATCGATGATCAAAAGCTGGAATTGATTTTTGATGAGATATGAGGTAAGAAAATTTCTGCCATCATGCATCTGGCGCTTCCACCACCAATGGTTTCAATGGTAGGAATGGATACAATTAAGGGCTCTAGGTATTTTTCCCAGGCCCTTTTTTGTTGGGGACTATAGGTGTCCCATGCGGTCTGTGAAATGACACCAATTGGGCCATTGTTGCCATTTACTTCTAAAACGTTCGCGCCAAAATGATTCATCTGATGCCTCGAAATTTCGATGAGCTCAATGTTGCAACTGGAACTCCAATAGCGAATTCTATCCGGATTATTTATTGCCTCGAGGCATGCGATGATCCATTGGCGTCCTGTGGAAATGACCACATTGGTATGGTAGATAGCTGTCTTGAGCTCATCAAAAGCTTCCAATACCATGGTTAAATAGCCTTTGTGGGAATGAAATACGGTTAGCGCTTCGAAATTTGATCGATTGCTAAGGGTCATAAATAATTGTTGATAGGGATGATGCATGACCATACTCCCAGTTCCTTCAAGGAATTGATGTTGTGATTCGAGGTGAGACAAATCAATGAGGTCGTATATTTCAAATCCATGATTGATGAGAATATCATGGTATTTGATTTGCCTTTCCAAACGCCGATTGCTGTTGGCCATTGGAAAATAAAAGAATTCCCCATCGATTGTCGTGCTGAAAATATTGTTGGGGAAGACGGCATCCGGCATCTCAGGGGATCCTTTGGCCACAATCACATATACACCTTTATCGGTCAGTTGATTCACAAACGTTTCAAACTCTCTCCTTGCACGAAGTTCACTTTCTTGGGCAGAAATACCCAAATTTTTCTGGAAGACATTGGATTCTGCCGTTTCCGGATTGAAACAAAATCCTATGGGCTCTGTCATCAAAATATTTCCAGTGGAATGGGGGATATTTCTAATCATGTATTGATGTATTTTAGCGAGGTGAAAATACGAATGTACATGCTGAAGCTGGGAGTCATTCCCTTGCTTTTTTTGTTGGTAGGATGTGGAGACAGCAATTTGCCTTTTTTTAAAAGTAAGAAGGAAGGGTATATACGGTATGAAGTGACATTTCCCAACGAAACGGGGTTGATGGCCCAGTTTTACCCCAAGGAGATGATGTTTTATTTTAATGAAAACGAAGCCCATGCGGTCCTTGCTTCAGCCTACAATGTGGTAACGACGGATTTTTTTGTGGGTCAAAAGGACGAGTTTTTTTCGCACTACTTCAAGTCATATGGGGATAAGCAGGTGATCCATATGCAGCATCAGAATATTCATGATTGGTTGAAACGATATCCGGATGTGCGATTGGAAAAGACCAATGAGAAAATGGATATAGCAGGATACCCATGTGAGAAAACGATTGCTCATTTTCTAAACGACAGTTTGCCCATCATTGAATTGTATTCCACCACGGCTTTTGGTCCAAAAGACAACAACTGGTGGAATAAGTTTGAAGGATTAGACGGGGTGTTGATGGGATACGAAGTCAATTTGTACGGAAAACGAATGAAGTTGCGCGCAGCTGAGGTGGTTTTTGAGAAGCAAGATCCATCTGTTTTTGCTCGTCCTGAAGGGTATCGCTCCGTGAGTTTTGATGAGATGGATTCTTCATTGAAAGCGCTTTCTCAAGTTTTTTCTAATTCTTAATGAACGAAATGGGCAGTGACTGGTACAGCATCAAAAAAACACGATGTTGTATTGGAAAACACTGCAGTCAGATAGTCGCTATTTTCAAATTTTAGGGCAATCTATTTTTTTACTTTCTGGAATTTTTTTGATGGGCTGGTATGTTCACCTGCCTTTGTTTTTGATATCAATATCTGCGAGTGTGGCTTTTCAGATGTTGGCCATACATTTTGGCTTGGCGCAGCCCAATAGTCTGCGCAGTGCGCTGATCACAGGATTGGGGTTATCCTTATTGCTCAGGGTCAATCATCCGTTGATGATGGTGACCGCGGCAGCTTTGGCAATAGGTCAGAAGTTTGTTTTTAAATACAAAGGTTATCACTTTTGGAATCCGGCGAATTTTGGTATTGGAATATTGGTCTTGCTTAGCAATCAAGCATGGATTTCTCCAGCGCAATGGGATCATCATTTGTGGGTGATAGGATTAATCGTTGTGATGGGACTGTTGGTTCTGAAATCAGCCGAGCGCTGGGATACGGCGTTGTTTTTTGGGGCAACTTTGGGTTTGTTGTGCTGGATTAGATTTTCTTGGTATTTGGGCTGGGAATGGAAGGTTTGGTGGCATCAGTTTAATATGGGGTCATTTTGGTTGTATACCATGTTCATGATTACAGATCCCATGACCACGCCACAGCGCAAGTGGTTGAGAAGAGCATGGGCAGTGCTCTTGGGCATGCTCACCTTTTACTTACAGCATTTTAAGTTTATTCCTACAGCGGCAGTTTGGTCTCTGCTGATGCTTACGCCTTTGGTTCCCTTTATCAATCATTTCTTTCCGACAAATCGTTGGAAATGGATCAAGTAATTCATCAATTATCAAATTTATATTTTATCGTATGAAAACAAGAAAAATGATGTTGACCGCAATGGGCTTATTGGCCTTTGCTTCAACTTGGGCATTTTGCGGCTTCTATGTGGCCAAGGCAGATGCGACTCTTTTTAACAACAAGAGTGAGGTGATATTGGTTCGCGATGGTGAGTACACCGTGATCACCATGGGCAGCGATTTCAAGGGAGATGTGAAGGACTTTGTCATGGTGGTGCCAGTTCCTGTGGTATTGGCACGACAAGACATTTCTATTGTAGACCGCGGGATATTTGATCGTCTGGATGCATATTCATCTCCACGTTTGGCAGAGTATTATGATTATAATCCTTGTCAGACCAACGCGATTGAAGAAAAAGAAATGGTTTATCCATCATCTTCGGTTATGGATATGACAAACGATTTACGGGTTAAATCACTAACCAAAAAAGAATATGGGGTGACCATTGAGGCGCAGTATACGGTGGGTGAATATGACATTTTATTATTGTCGGCCAATGAGAGCAATGGATTAAAAAATTGGTTAACGGACAATGGTTATAAGATTCCAGCTAAAGCGGAGAGAGTCTTGGCTCCGTACATCAAAAGCAACATGAAGTTTTTTGTAGTAAAAGTCAATTTGGAAGAAATGAAAAAGGCAGGTTTTGATCAATTGCGTCCGATTCAAGTCCGATTCAATCATCCCAAGTT
>JBDKGG010000147.1:0-9460 GCA_039798325.1 Bacteroidota bacterium | reverse complement strand
GGGTCAGTACCTGTTGTCTTTACTGTACACTCACAAGTGTAAGTCTTGGTGCATGATGCAAAAGCAATTGCAATCAACGCTAAAGAAAATACTTTTTTCATTTGAATAGATTTTAGTTGGTCAAACATATCGGAAGTAATTTTAAATTCCAAATTTGATCCACTATTTTTCCAATAAAAACGGATGGGTCCATTTTTGATACGATGCATTCAATACGCCCCTGCTGTCTTCAATAACCACTTCCATCTCTTCCAGAGTAGAGAAAGGAATTGACGACCATTCCAACAATACGCGAGAAACATCCGATCCAGCATTTCCTTTGATCCAACATTTTCTGACCAAGCAAAATCCCTCATCGATGGCCATTGCTTCCCATGCACCCATCCGATCGATGGGCAATACCACCGCAACGCGCAACCCATCAGAAGACATCAGCGATTTCACTTTCTTCCAAAATGCTGATGGCGGTAAAAAACGCTCCTGTCGGGCCATGTTGCGCTCAGGAACTGATGAGGACAACTTGTCCTGAAAATAAGGTGGATTGCAGATGATGGCATCAAAGGTTTGAGGGGACTCCCATTGTAAAAAATCACCACAATGCATGTGCATTCGCTCACCGAAAGGAGATTGCTCAAAATTGAATTGCGATTCCTTCATGGCCTTTTCCTCCAATTCAATGCCCGACACTTGTGCCTCAGCAAACCGCTGCGCCAACATCAGCGCCATCAACCCACATCCAGTACCTACATCCAAAATTCGTTTGGGATGAACACCCTCAAATGCCCATGCTCCCAACAAAACGGCATCGGTCCCCACTTTCATGGCGGCATCCCGATGACGAACTTTGAATTGCTTCAAAGTGAAAAAATCATCCCTCATCGGAATTCCTTTCACCCCATGTTTGGTATCCTGCGCTTTGTATTTTTCGGTCTTGAGGAATCTCCCGCAATGGCTCGCAAGGAATCAATGTTTCCTGCAACTCTTGGGGTAAACGTTGGTACCATGCAGTACCCTCCTGCTTCCAAGCCAACATCTCATCACTCACCTCTTTCAGCTTTTTGGCTGGATTGCCCACCATCACACTTCTCGCTTCAACAATGGAGTTGGCAGGAACAAAAGTCAACGCTCCAATGATGCACTCATCACCAATCTCGCTCCGATCCATCACCACCGCATTCATGCCCACCAACGTGTCCCTTCCAATATTGGCACCATGGATAATGGCTCCGTGCCCAATGTGCGCTCCTGATTTCAAGGTGATGGCCACTCCCGGGAATTGGTGAACAATACAATTCTCTTGAACGTTGCATCCATCCTCAATCACAATCATTCCCCAATCACCCCGAATGGCAGCACCCGGTCCGATGTATACATTCTTTCCGATAATCACATTGCCCGTGACTGTGGCTTGGGGATGAACAAAGCTGCTCTCATCCACTACAGGAATATAGCCATTGAATGCGTAAATCATACTCGTTCAATCACCATGGCGTATCCTTGTCCAACGCCAATGCACATGGTACAAAGGGCGTATTTCTTTTGCCTCAAATTCAATTCAATGGCTGCACTGTTCACGATGCGCGCACCGCTCATCCCAAGCGGATGTCCCAGGGCTATTGCGCCTCCATTGACGTTGATGCGGGGATCATTATCCGCCAATCCCAAAGCCCTCGTGCAGGACAATACCTGCGCGGCAAAGGCTTCGTTCAATTCAATGATATCCAAATCCTCCATGGTCAATCCCGCTCTCTGAAGGGCCAACTTAGACGCCTCCACAGGACCAATCCCCATGATGCGTGGCTCAACGCCACTGATTCCGGTAGAAAGAATTTTGGCCAATGGCTTGGCGCCGGTCTTCTTTAATCCGTTGTCATTCATGACAAACAACGCGGCTGCACCATCATTCAATCCCGATGCATTTCCTGCCGTTACCGAACCTCCTTTGCGGAAAGCTGGTTTCAAACCAGATAAAACTTCCAATGAAGAATTGGACTTGATGAACTCATCCTGGGCAAAAATCTTGGGCTCACCTTTTTTCTGAGGAATCGCCACTGGAACAATCTCCTTCTCCCATCTCCCTTCTTGCTGTGCGCGTGCGGCCTTCTGCTGCGAGGCCAATGCAAAAGCATCTTGATCTTCTCTCGAAATATTGAATTGCTCGGCCAAATTCTCCGCTGTCTCTCCCATTGCCTCTACACCATATACTTCTTTCATTTTGGGATGAACAAAACGCCATCCAAAACTGCTGTCAAACATTTGCGCATCGCGACCGAATGCTGAGCTTGTTTTGGAAATCACCCAAGGTCCGCGCGTCATGTGCTCTACTCCACCAGCCACCATGACATCCCCTTCACCGGCATGCACTGCACGCGCCGCATGAGCGATGGCATTCATGCCCGAAGCACACAATCGGTTGACGGTCTCGCCAGGAACACTCACCGGATAATCCGCCAACAACAAAGCCATGCGGGCCACATTGCGGTTGTCCTCACCAGCTTGATTGGCGCATCCCATGATCACATCATCAATCATTTTTGGATCGATACCAGCATGCTTTTCCAACAGCGCTTTTAACACATGGGCCGCCAAATCATCCGTGCGCACGGGGGCCAATGTTCCCGCAAAATTGCCGATCGGCGTTCTAACTCCTTCTACGATATACGCGTTCATAATCTCATTTGATTTCCTGCAAAGATGATAGAAATCCTTATTAGTTTTGACACATGCAGAGAAAAGATCGACCATTGATTTTGGTCACCAATGACGATGGCATTACCGCCAAAGGCATTCATGCCCTTACACTAGCCATGTCCACCTTGGGCGATGTCGTGGTGGTGGCTCCAGACAAGCCTCAAAGCGGAATGGGCCACGCTGTGACCATTCATCATCCCATCCGCGTCCAAGATGCTGAAGTTCCCTATGCCATAAAGGCCTTTTCCTGCAGCGGAACTCCCGTGGATTGCGTCAAAATTGCCTTGTACACCTTGTTGGACAGAAAACCCGATTTGATTGTCAGCGGGGTCAACCACGGATCCAATTCGTCCATCAATGTGATCTACTCTGGCACCATGTCGGCCGCCATTGAAGGCGCCGTCGAAGGCGTTCCTTCCATCGGCTTCTCTTTGCTCGATTATAGTTTAGATGCTGACTTTACCGCATCGCAAAAAGTAGCCATCCACCTGGCCAAACAAATGTTGGAAGACGAGCACCTTCCCGAACATACTTGCCTCAACGTCAACATTCCCAAAGGCACGCAAATCAACGGCATCAAGATGTGCCGTCAAGCCCATGGTATGTGGCAAGAGCAATTCAATGAACGCATCGATCCCTTTCAGAAAAAATATTATTGGATGACCGGCGAATTCATGGTCAAAGACAAAGGGGAAGACACTGATGAATTTGCCCTGCAACACAATTATGTATCGGTGGTTCCCGTTCAGTTTGATTTGACCGCCTACCACGCTTTGTCTCACCTACAACAATGGAATTTGAATCATGAGTAATGTTTCCAAAAGCAAATGGGACACCATACCCTATGGCATGGCCTTGGGCATCATGGGTGCCGCAGTCGGTTTTCTTTTGTTTGGATTAATTTTCACATTGGGAACTTCCACCAGTCTTTCTACTTTTTTTCATGATTTGGCCTACGGCATCACGGCCATGTACCAAGACAAAGTGGTGACCATTTCCATTTTGGTCGATGTGGTATTGTTTTACTACTTCATTAGAAAAGAGTGGTTCCAAATCAGTCGAGGAATTCTCTACATCGTTATCTGCAGTGTTCCCGTAGCCCTTTATTTTTATTGACATGAAAATATTCTTGGTCGCCGGTGAGGCTTCTGGAGATTTGCACGGTGGTCATCTGGCCAATGCCCTAAAAGCAATCCATCCCAGCATCGAAATGCGCGGCTGGGGCGGAGAAAAAATGGAAAATGCTGGAGTCAGAATAACCAAGCACTACCGCGAATTGGCCTTTATGGGTTTTGTAGAAGTACTCTTAAACCTGCGCACCATCAAGCAAAACTTTGCCACCATCAAAGAACAAATCCTTGAATTCCAACCAGACAAAATCATTTTTATCGATTACCCTGGTTTCAACTTACGATTGGCTCCTTGGGCCAAGGAACATGGCATTGAAACCCATTACTATATCTCTCCAACCATCTGGGCTTGGAAGGAAGGTCGTGTCCATGACATCAAAAAATACATCGATGCCATGTACTGCATCTTGCCATTTGAACCCGCTGTCTACGCCAAGCACCAGTATACTGCACATTTTGTAGGACATCCTCTCCTCGATGATTGGGCGTTGAATCAAAAGACAACAGCACCAACCCATGACTTCATTCTTTTGGCTCCAGGCAGCCGAAAACAAGAATTAAAAAAAATACTTCCCGTTTTCGTTTCGGTAGCCCATCCATTTAAATCAGAAAAATTTATCATCGCGGGCGCACCTGGACTTTCTCAAAAAGACTATGACAATGTCATCGGGGTTTGGCCCGATAACATCGAAATAAAATTTGGTCAGACACCTGAATTGATGCGCAACGCCAAAGCAGGATTGATTGCCAGCGGAACCGCCACATTAGAAGCTGCGCTGAGGGGTTGCCCCATTGCAGTAGCCTACAAGGCCAACCCTATCTCGATTTTTTTAGCCAAAATTTTGGTCAAGATCAAATGGATCTCGTTGGTTAACCTGATTTTGAACAAAGAAGAAGTCAAAGAATTGATTCAAGAAAAAATGACCGTTGCGTCTTTGACCCAAGCCTTGAAAGAATTGCTTTCTCCCGAAGGAAAAGACAAAGCAAAAAAAATTCAAGACGACCTGCTCCAAAAACTGGGAGGGCCAGGCGCCAGTAAAAACGTTGCTCAACTTGTTCTCAACCATGGAAAAGTATAGAATTCTTCTGATTGAAGATGAGGCCCAATTGAATCAATTGATTCAAATGAACCTAGAAATGGAAGGCTACACCGTTGTTTCATGTGCCAATGGAATACAGGCCCTGCAGATTGCGCAAGAGCAAGCCTTTGATTTAATCATATCAGACATCATGTTACCAGGAATGGATGGGCTTACCTTTTGCGAATCCATCCGCATCCAAGGCAACAAAACACCACTGATGTTCATCTCTGCCAAAAGCAGCAGCAAAGAACGCATTGAAGGATTGAAAGTTGGAGCCAACGATTATTTGCCCAAACCTTTTGACTTGGAGGAGTTGTTATTGAGAACAAAAAACCTCATCGCGCAAAAAGAGTCCGGTGTTAAACCATTGGCGGAATCCAGTGAATACACCTTCCAATCGGGCACCATCAAGTTTGATGCATTTGAAATCATCAACCGCAATGGCGAGACCCACCGTTTGTCCAAAAAAGAAATCATGTTGCTCAAGCTCCTGGTATCTCGAGAAGGAGAAGCCATCAGCCGAGAAGAAATCATGGACAAGGTTTGGGGTTATGATATATTCACTTCGTCCAGAACCATTGACAATCTTATCACCAATTTCAGAAAACACTTCGAGGCCGATAGCAAACACCCCGAACATTTTCACAGCGTCCGGGGAATTGGCTATAAATTTACCGCTTAATTCAAAATAAAAAAGCCTCCCATTCAGGAGGCTTTTTCTATCTTATCATTTTGTGTTTTAGTTCAAACTCTTGCGAATCAAATTCAACGCACCACCCGCCTTGAACCATTCAATTTGTTGCGCATTGTAGGTATGTGCTACCTGGATGGTTTCTGAAGTTCCATCATCATGCTTCAAATTCAACGTCAAGGGTTTTTCTGGAGCGAAATCCGTCAAATCAACAAAGTCAATTTGATCATTCTCTCTGATCTTGTCATAGTCCGCCTCATTGATGAAGGTCAAAGCCAACATGCCTTGCTTCTTCAAATTGGTTTCGTGGATACGGGCAAAGCTCTTGACCAAAATGGCGCGCACACCCAAATGACGGGGCTGCATAGCAGCATGTTCACGAGAAGATCCCTCACCGTAGTTGGTATCTCCTACAACGATGGTAGGAACGCCTGCCGCTTTATAAGCACGCTGGACAGTGGGAACTTCGGCGTATTCACCGGTCAATTGATTCTTCACTTTGTTTTGCTCTCCGTTGAAGAAATTGGTGGCTCCAATCAATGTGTTGTTGGCGATGTTGTCCAAGTGACCACGGTAAGTCAACCACTTACCCGCCATTGAAATGTGGTCGGTGGTACACTTGCCTTTGGCTTTGATCAATACTCTTGCGTTCTCAATGTTGCTTCCGTTCCATTCCGCAAATGGATCCAACAATTGCAAACGATCTGAAGTTTCGCTCACGCTCACTTCTACTCCACTTCCATCTTCTGCCGGAGCTTGATATCCAGCATCCTCAACCGCGAAACCTTTGCTTGGCAATTCCTCACCGGTTGGCGGCATCAATTTCACTTGCTCACCTTTCTCGTTGGTCAAGGTGTCCGTCATTGGATTAAAGGTCAAATCACCTGCAATGGCCAAAGCGGTAGTCAACTCAGGAGAGGCCACAAATGCCAATGTATTCGGATTCCCGTCTTGACGGGCCGAGAAATTTCTATTGAATGAATGCACAATGGTGTTGCGCTCTTTTTTCTCAGCACCCACGCGCGCCCACATACCAATACATGGTCCACATGCGTTGGCAAAAACTTTGGCCCCCATTTCATCAAAAATGGCTGTCAATCCATCACGCTCGATGGTATAACGCACCAATTCTGAACCGGGCGTAATGCTGAACTCAGCCTTGGCCTTGATGCCCAAATCATTGGCTTGCTTGGCCAAATTGGCAGAGCGAGAAATGTCCTCGTAAGAACTGTTGGTACAAGAACCAATCAATCCCACTTCAACTTTCGTTGGCCAATCATTCTTGGCTGCCGCTTCTTTCATCTGAGAGATGGGCGTAGCCAAATCTGGTGTGAAAGGTCCGTTAACATAAGGCTCCAACTCATCCAAATTGATTTCAATCACTTGATCAAAATACTGCTCTGGGTTGGCATATACTTCAATATCGCCCGTCAAGTGCTCACGAACACCATTGGCCAAATCGGCCACCTCTGCACGACCGGTAGAACGCAAGTAACGCTCCATGCTGTCGTCATAACCAAAGGTGGAAGTGGTAGCTCCAATCTCAGCACCCATGTTGCAAATGGTTCCTTTTCCTGTACAAGACAAGGATTGAGCACCTTCTCCAAAATATTCTACGATGCAGCCGGTTCCACCTTTCACGGTAAGAATACCAGCCACTTTCAAAATCACGTCTTTTGCTGAACACCATCCGTTCAACTTTCCAGTCAACTTGATACCAATCAACTTGGGGAATTTCAATTCCCAAGCCATACCGGCCATCACGTCCATCGCATCCGCACCACCCACGCCAATGGCAATCATTCCCAAACCACCGGCATTCACCGTGTGAGAATCTGTACCAATCATCATTCCACCAGGGAACGCGTAGTTTTCCAATACAACTTGGTGAATGATTCCTGCACCTGGCTTCCAAAAGCCGATGCCATATTTATTAGAAACCGAAGAAAGGAAATTGTACACTTCGCTGTTCTTGTTCACCGCCTCACTCAAGTCGGCTTTGCTTTCTACTTTGGCTTGAATCAAGTGGTCGCAATGCACCGTTGAAGGCACAGCTACCTTTTTACGACCTGCCTGCATAAATTGCAACAACGCCATTTGGGCCGTTGCATCTTGCATGGCGACACGATCTGGAGCAAAGTCAACATAGGACTTTCCGCGAGCATAAGCCTCGCTTGCGTTGCCTTCCCAAAGGTGGGCATACAATATTTTCTCCGCCAAGGTCAATGGCTTTTGGGTGATGGCACGAGCGGCCGCTATGCGCTCTGGAAAGTGTGCATACACTTTCTTGATCATGTCTAAATCGAAAACTTGACTCATTTTGTTCATTTTTTTGGACGCGACGAAATTACATCAGGAAAATCGAAATTGTTAGGAAATCACAAAGTCTTTTCCCACAGCAGAAAGTCTGTGTAACTTAGCCCCATGCCGATTCTTTCGCCCGCTCATGTTGAAAACATCAAAATTGCTTGGCAAAGTTTGACCGCTCAAAAACTACGTGCTTCTTTAACCATTAGCATCATCGCCATCGGCATCATGGCCTTGGTGGGCATGATCACTGCCGTCACCGCCATTGAGGCCAAAATCAAAGCCGAATTTACCCGCCTGGGCACCAACAGTTTCAGCATCGTCAGCGGCAACAGCATGCGACGCGGGAGCAGCAACGGAATGGCCGCCAAGCGGTTCGAGGCCCTCACTTACGACGAAGCCCGCAGGTTCCAAAACCAATTCACCATCGCGCCCTTGGTTTCCATTACCGCTCGTGCCTCTTTCAACACAACGGTAAAACACGATGCAGAAACCACCAACCCCAATGTCAACGTCATTGGCTGCGACGAGCATTATTTGCAGATCTCCTCCTACACGTTGAATGAAGGCCGAATCTTCACCAGACAAGAAGTAGAACAAGGGGACAACGTCATCATTTTGGGGCAAGATGTCATTGAGAAATTGTTTTTGCATGGCGAATCGCCCATCAACAAAACGGTGCGCATCAACAGCAATGCCTACCGCGTGGTGGGAACATTAAAGTCCAAGGGCAATACCATGGGCTTTGCCGGCGACAACCAATGTTTGATCCCCACGCAAAATGTAAAGAAGTGTTTTGACAGTGCCAACACCGACTACACCATACAGGTGCAAGCCAAGGACAGTAAGGACTTGGGACGACTGGTATCAGAGGCGGTCAATGCGATGCGTGTCATTCGGGGAGATGAATTGGGTGAGACAGAAAGTTTTGAAGTCCGCATGAGCAATGGCTTGGTCGAAGAATTGACCAGCCTCATCAGCGGCATCACCAATGGGGGAATCTTCATCGGCATCATCACCTTACTCGGTGCATCGATTGGTTTGATGAACATCATGTTGGTAAGTGTCACGGAGCGCACAAGGGAAATCGGAATCCGCAAAGCGTTGGGAGCAACACCAGGTAGAATTAGATTACAATTTTTGATCGAGTCCATTGTCATTGGACAGATAGGCGGCATCATCGGAATCTTCCTGGGCATATGGGTCGGCAACATTTTGTCCATCTTCATGGAAACGCCCTTCACCATTCCGTGGTTGTGGATCCTCTTTGGCTTTATCATTTGCGCGGTGGTCGGCGTCATCAGCGGTTGGTACCCCGCCGCCCAAGCCGCCAAGTTGGACCCGATAGAGGCGTTGAGATACGAGTAGGGGCGTATTGCTATACGCCCATAAGTCACAAACAGATTCAGTATGGGTAGGGGCGTATTGCTATACGCCCATAACGTACATGAAAAATGATGATTTCATTTTCATTCTGTTGCTATTCTGTGAGACATCTCCCCTCCTACTCGAGCAACGCGAGAGAAAGGAGGGGTGGCCCGAAGGGACAGAGTGGTCAT
>JBDKGG010000146.1:0-19238 GCA_039798325.1 Bacteroidota bacterium | reverse complement strand
ATCTCTCTTTGGGTTCTGTGCATCCCCACTTACAAAGCTGGCATAGTGCCAACCCGTATAGGACCACAACACCCCAACAAAAGCTTTGGCCCAATCCCACTCTCCTGATTCTGTAGTCACTACAGGACCTGCATCCAATGGACTGGTTCCAAAGAACAAAAGCAATATGATGAGACCAAAAATCCCGATCATTTTTAAAACGGTTGCAATATTGGCAAACCACTCTGAGCTTTTCAAGGAAAATGTATTGAACAAGGTCAATACCACAATACTGATGGCCGCCACCAGCGGGATCATCGAGTCACTGTATCCCAGAAACTTCTGACCATAATCGGCGAACACAACAATCAAAGCCGCTATTGTCCCCGAACTCACAACGGTTAAAAGGCACCAACCATAAAGAAAGGCCGGAAGCTTTCCCATCGTGGATTGCAAGTAGGTATAAACACCCCCTGCATGGGCAAATCGCGAACCCAACTCTGCAAACACCAAAGCACCAATCATACTTACTACACCGCCTGCAATCCACAATAAGTTCATGGAGGCAATATCTGGAACTGCGGCGGCAATGCTAGTCGGTGTTTTAAATACCCCTGATCCTATGGTACTGCCAATGGCAATCATGATCAAGGCAAAAAGGGAAAGTCCCTTGCTTTTTTTCTCCATAATGGTTGTTTTCGAGATTTGTAAAAGTAAAAAAACGAATTGTAGTTTTATTGGTTATTTTTGTATTCCATGAAAATTGTCGAACAGGTCAAGCACAAGGCAGGTCTACAAATGTTGCGCAAGCAACCTGAGCCTTCACGCATGAAGCAAGCTTTTCATTTTGACAACGCTCAATCCATTGGGGTTCTTTACTTGGATGATGATGAAAGGTATTTCAATAAAATACGTGCCTTCTGTAAGGAGCTCAAAGACAAAGCCAATATCAAATCCATCAAAGCGCTGGGATTTGTCAATACCAAGGAGAAAATGCTCCCCATTTGGCAATCGCAAAAGTTAGAATTTGGTTACTTCACCTTAGACGACCTCAATTGGCATCTGAGGCCAGTGAACCGTGTCACTGCTTTCAAAAATGAGGATTTTGACATCCTGATAGATTTAACCGATGGAAATACCGTTCCCATGCTGTATCTTTTCAAAGAGAGCAAAGCCAAGATGAAAGTCTCCATGCAATCTACCAAAGCGGACCCTTATGCCGATTTCATGCTCATCATGAAAAAAGCCCCCACATTAGAAGAGTACATTGTACAGCTCAAAAAATATTTAGGTAATAGCGCATTAAAATGAATGAATTAAAAGGACTTGGAGTGGCCATGGTTACTCCGTTTAAGAAAACCGGTGAAGTGGATATCGCGGGACTTAAAAAATTGACAGACCATTTGGTTGTCGGCAATGCGGATTATTTGGTCGTATTGGGAACGACAGGAGAGTCCGTTACATTGAGCAAAGAAGATAAAAAATTGGTCCTGGATACGGTCATGAACACAAACAACGGACGCAAACCTATTGTTTTGGGAGTTGGAGGCAACAATACAGCCGACATTGCGGCGCAAATGTCAAGGACTGAAACGCACGGAATCACCGCTTTTCTCAGCGTGACACCCTATTACAATAAGCCCACCCAAAATGGACTATTTGAGCACTACAAAGCGCTCTCTGAAAGCAGCAAACTTCCCATTCTTTTGTACAACGTTCCCGGAAGAACAGGGGTTAATCTGTTACCCGATACGGTTTCTAAAATTGCCTTTGATTGCCGCAACATTATCGGAATCAAAGAAGCGTCAGGGAATGTAGAACAGGTGATGTCGGTTATCCAACAAACACCCAAAGAATTTTTGGTCATCAGTGGTGATGATGCCCTTACCCTGCCCCTTATCGCTGCCGGTGCGGATGGCGTAATTTCTGTTGTTGGAAATGCCTTCCCGAAAGAGTTCTCCGAAATGGTGCAGCATGCGTTGAAGGGCGATTTTGAAAATGCGCGCAGTATCCATTACCGTTTGTTGGACATCATCAAATTGCTTTTTGTTGAGGGGAATCCTGCTGGGGTCAAAGAAGTACTTTCTCAATTGGACATTTGTGGTGAATACCTCAGACTTCCATTGGTTCCAGTGAGCCATGATACCAGTGAAAAGCTAAGACATGAGATGATTGATCAGGGTTTTCTTTCTTGATGAAAGTTGATTTATCAAAATACAAAAATCCCCACTACCAACCTGGTCCGCTATGGAAAAGGGCTGCGTGGCACTTGGTCAACGCGTTATTCATTCGTTCTTTTCTTCCCTTCAGCTCAATAAAAATCGCCTTGCTCCGCCTATTTGGAGCGCGAATTGGCCATGGCTGTGTCATTAAACCCGGAGTCAACATCAAGCATCCCTGGATGCTGAAAGTGGGTGACTACACTTGGATTGGCGAAAATGTATGGATTGACAACATTGCACCGGTGCACATTGGAAGCCATTGTTGTTTGTCGCAAGGTGTTGTGTTAATTGTAGGCAATCACCGTTATGACAAAGTGCATTTTGACCTGACACTTCATCCCATCCAAATCGAAGATGGCGTTTGGGTTGGAGCCCGATCTACCCTTTTGCCTGGTTGTCATCTGGCCGAACAAAGTGTGATCCACGCAGGAAGCACCGTGAAAGGGAATGTGATTGAAAATGAAATATGGGGAGGTAACCCTGCTCAATTCATCAAAAAAAGAATCTTCAACTGAACAAAACGTTCGTTATTCGGTTTATCGTCTATGAGAATTTTAATCGTATTAATCGTCATCATGATTGCAGCGTCTTTATTGGCATTTCGCAGCAGATGGCAAAAACCCAAACAAATGATTTCGAATCAAGAAATGAACTTTTTCGATCTGTCCATCCAAAGCATTGATGGTCAACCCATCCATTTCAAAGACTTCAAAGGCAAGTATGTGCTTTGTGTAAATGTGGCCAGCAAATGCGGTTACACTCCCCAATATGAGGATTTACAAAAACTACATGAACAATACAAAGAGAAATTAATCATCATTGGATTTCCTTGCAATCAGTTCTTGGGACAAGAGCCCGGTAATGCAGAAGAGATTCAATCTTTTTGTTCAAAAAACTACGGGGTTACTTTTCAGATTACTGAAAAAATCGATGTGAAAGGCAAAGACCAGCACCCTGTCTATCAGTGGTTAACCATGAAGCAAATCAATGGGGTTTCAGATGCCAGCATTAGTTGGAATTTCAATAAAATTTTGGTCTCACCGGATGGCAAATGGATGCAGCATTTTGGAAGTGCCGTAAAACCCATGAGTGAGGAGTTGACAAAGTTCATTCAATAATTATTGGTCCTGCACCAATAAACATCGTATCTTAGACCATTGACCCAAGACCGATGAGCAGTTTTATCCATATCAATGAGTATTATCCGAAGTTTTTATACTTTGACTCAAATGACCATGGATCAAATGATGCTGTATGGGTACAGCGAAATGTAGACGGATTGTCGTTTGATGAATGGTTTGCTCGATTGAAAAATCTTTCAGGAGCAAGTTCAACTCCTTTTTTAACGCATTGCCGTTTGGATGGAGAGCCTTTTCAATGCGTCCATATCGCGCACAGCGACAGAACAAGATTATTGTTTGTTGAAGATGCCCCTATAGCAATATCCTCCTCAACTCCAGAGTTGTGTATCGCCATCAATCGATTTGAAGAAGTTGTTTTTATTCACAACAGTCAATTTCCCACCGCCACAGACACCAATGATTTCAGTTGGTTTGGAATGCCTCTGAAGGATTACTTGGCCCAATATTCCGATCAAGAATTGGTCCTTGGTCAAATTTTAGCGGATCAAATAACTGGATCTATCCGAATAAAGAATCCTGTGCGGTTTGAATTCAATGACGTCACGCTAACCACCATTCCCATTTTTCATCAAGGGGATCGCTACATGTGGAACGCCATCCAACAAATCACGCACAGCGAGGAATTGGGAGAGCGTTTGTTTCTCATGGAGAAAAAATACAACCGCATCATTGAGAACTTCCAATTGGGACTGCTTGAAGTGGACCATGAAGGAATCATCTTGAAAGCCAATCCCAGCTTTTCAAAAATGAGCGGTTTCTCGCTCATTGAATTGTTGGGTCGAGATGCTGGCGACCTATTGTTGAACGATGAGAATCGCGAGATGATGAAAGCCATCAACAACAAAAGGAAAGAGGGTTATTCAGATGCTTATGAATTGTGCATTCGGAATAAAAAAGGAGAGCGCCGCTGGTGGTTAATCAGTGGTGCACCCAATTTTGACCGAGAAGGAAATGAAGTTGGTTCGATAGGAATTCATTGGGACATCACCAAGCAAAAAGAATTAGAAGAGCAATTGCTTTCCGATAAAAAAAGAGCTGAGGCAATTGCTGAATTCAAAACACAATTCTTGGCCAATATGTCGCATGAGATCCGCACTCCGCTGAATGCGATTGTAGGGATGGTTCGGGAATTGAAGCTGATTGCCAATTCTCCCCAACAGAAAGATTTTATAAATGTTGCGCAGGTGGCCAGCACCACCCTGCTGAGTATCATCAATGATGTCTTGGATTATTCCAAATTGGAGGCCGGTAAACTGAGCCTAGAAACCTTGCCTTTCTCGTTAAAAGAGGTCATTGAAAATGCTAGTATTTTGGTTGCAGATAAAATCAAAGACAAGAAGTTGGACTTTGAGTTTATTCAACCTGAGCAAAATATTCCCATGCTGATGGGTGACGGAAACAGACTTCAACAATGTCTCCTCAACTTGCTCAGCAATTCAACGAAGTTCACACAAGTTGGAAAAATTGAAATCAAATTAGAAATCCTCAAAGAAGATTCCACTGGTTTGGTAACCTCCATTCAAGTTCGCGATACTGGTGTTGGAATGGATCCGTCCTATTTGGAACATGTATTTGAAAAGTTCTCTCAAGCCGACGAAACCATTTCACGTAAGTTTGGAGGATCGGGTTTGGGCTTGAGCATCACCAAATCATTGATTGAGATGATGGGGGGAACGATACAAATTCAGAGTAAAAAGCACCACGGAACAGAAGTTTCCCTGGTGATACCGTTCAGAAAATCCATAGAGCAAATCACTACACACCATTCTCAAACTGAAATAACCCGAGAGAATCTTCAAGGTATGCGGGTTTTGGTAGTTGAGGACAATGCTTTGAACAGGGCAGTTGCTCAGGCCTTTTTGCAACGACAAGGGGTTACAGTGACCGAGGCACATGACGGCATTCAAGCATTAGAGGTTATCAGCAATGATTTTTTTGATGTTGTGCTCATGGACATTCAAATGCCCACGATTGATGGAATAGAAGCTTGCAGAATCATGCGTGCCAAAGGAATCATCATCCCCATTATTGCGCTCACTGCCAACGCCCAGCAATCAGAGAAATCGAAGTGTCTGTCCGCTGGTATGGATGATTACTTGGTCAAGCCATTCGAAGAGGAAGAAATTATCCAAACCTTATCCAAGCATTTTCGTAGAAAAGACAAAAAGAAAGCAGCCATGAAAACCAACACTTCTTCTCAACCATCTTACGGATTGGACAGGATCAAAGATTTGGTTGGAGAGGACCCTGCAGTGGTGAATAGCATAGTGCAACTCTTCATCAGAGAAGGCACCCGCATTGCCAATGAAGTCAGTCAAGCCGTTACCGATAAAAACATTGCCATCTTGCGCGCTAGATTGCATGAGTTAAGACCCAATTTGCACAACATGGGAATGGATGAAGCGCTTGCTGCATTGGAAAATTTCAGATCTTTCATTGTCGATGATCAAATTGTAGCAGATGGACAATCTCATGGCCATCACATGGTAGATTTGATTCGCCAGGGGATTGAAGACATGAAGAAATATTTAGAAAACAGCGAGGCTTAATCCATGAGTGAATTCAGTAAATACCAGAGATACATCATAGCGGTGGATGATGATGCAATCATCTTGAATGTACTGATCAACCATTTGAAGCGCTTCCTGCCTGAGGACATTTCCTTGATTGCCTTGGACAACGCTGCAAGTGCATTGGAAGCATGCCACGGAATGATTGCCGCGGAATCCGAATTGGTGCTCATTATCAGTGACTACCTCATGTATCCCATGAAAGGAAGTGATCTTTTAATACAAGTGAGCCAGATCGTTCCCAAGTGTAAAAAAATCATGTTGACTGGACAAGCCGATGTCAAAGCCGTCGCTGATGTCATCAACAATACGGGTTTATTTCATTTTATCGAAAAGCCTTGGTATCCCAAAGATTTAGAATTAACCATTCTTGAAGCCATCCATGCTTATGACAATGAACGTCGCTTAGAGGCCCAAGAAAAGGAGCTGCGAATGCTCAATGAGGATTTGCAGAATTTGGTCAATGTCAGAACGGCCGAGTTGGCGCAAAAAAATAGAGAACTTTTAGAAGGTTTGGAATATGCCAAGTTGATTCAAAATGCATTTGTTCCTTCATTGGACGTTCTCGGACCTGAAATCAAATCTACCTATCTGTATGAATCTCCGTTAAAAGTCATCAGTGGTGATTTCCATTGGGTTCATAAAACACCCCATTACGGTTACATCCTGCAAGGCGATTGCACGGGTCACGGATTGGCGGGTGCACTACTCAGTGTTTTGGTCATCGATATAGCCAAATCATACTTGCTAAGTCATGGAGACAACATCGATATTGAAGCCGCTGCCCAAGAAATCATCATTGGCTTAAAAAGCAAAGTACACATCGACAAATTGGAATTCTTGGAAAGCGTTGGTGTGGACTTTTGTATTCTAAAAATTGAATTTAAAAGCAATGATGTCCAGTATGCCAATTTCAATTCCAACATTGTTCTTTTGCACAACGACAAACCCGAGATTATATCCAAAAGCAAAGGATTCTTTCGAATGATTGCTCATGAGTCAGAGGTTGAAGTTGGACATTTCAATGCAACAAAAAAACGCATTATATTATTTTCCGATGGGTTATTGGATCTGATGGGCGGTCAAAATAACAAGCGAATCAAATGGGTTGGCATTGAGAAATGGATACTTGAGCCCGGATTCTTTGATAAAGGCCCTGACTATTTGAGCGAAAAAATCAAAGATTACTTGGGCACCCAAGAGCAAATTGATGACATCACGTTGTTATCCCTTTATTGTGAATAATCATGCCTACTGCTGCTGGTGTGCCCTACATCAAAAAATGGATCGCTGAAGGAGAACACATTCGGCAAGACTTCAAACTAAGAATCGACGAAGCCAGAAAGATTTCCAAAACCATTTCAGCATTTTCCAATACCATCGGGGGCAAGATTCTAATTGGTGTTAAAGACAACGGGACAATTGCCGGTATCAGACCTGAGGAAGAGTTTCACATGATGCAATTTGCAGCGCATCAATATTGCAAACCTCCGGTTCAACTGGGTTATCAAACCTGGAAAGTGGATGATCGTTTTGTACTAGAAGTCAATGTACCTGAGAATGCGGCAAAGCCAACTTGGTGTGAAGAAACACCTGGCGAATGGAAGGCTTATTTGCGCGATCACGACAGCAACATTTTGGCTCCTGCCGTCATTCATGAAGTATGGCGGATGGATGGGCAATTGAGACCTGAGAAGTTCTATTACAGCGAAAAAGAACAACAATTGATTTCCGAACTCAAAATGGGGCAAAAATCCCTGAGCACATTGTCTAGAAATACCGGATTAAAAAGGCAGACCGCTCAAAAAATATTGGCCAAACTCATTCGTTGGGAAATTGTAGATTGGGAGGTCAAAACAGGAATAGCTTATTTCACATTGCGATGAAGAAAAAAATGGTTGTGCTCACAGGCGCCGGAGTTAGCGCTGAAAGCGGTATTCAAACATTTAGAGACGGTGATGGCCTTTGGGAAAATTACCGCATCGAAGACGTGGCCACACCCGAGGCATGGGATAACAATGCCCAATTGGTTTTGGACTTTTACAACATGCGCAGAAAACAAGTCATGCAAGCGCAGCCAAACGAGGCCCATCATTTACTCGCCCAATTGCAAGACCAGTTTGATGTACAAATCATCACCCAAAATATTGATGACTTGCATGAGCGTGCTGGCTCCCATCATGTATTGCACCTGCATGGCGAAATCCTCAAAAAAAGATGCACCATCCAATCGGATTGTGTAGAAACAGCTGAAGAAAAAATGTCATTGAGTCAAACTCCTCATGGAGGGATGTGGCGACCGCATATTGTGTGGTTTGGTGAAGAAGTTCCAATGCTCGAACAAGCCATTCAACTCACAGAACAAGCGGACATCTTCTTGGTCATTGGCACCAGTCTTTTGGTTTATCCAGCAGCCAGCTTGGTTCAGTTCACCGCGAAGCATGCACAAACCTGGATCATTGACCCAAAGATTCCCGCCCATCTTCCAGCATCGTTCAAAACCATTGCCCAACCTGCTACTACCGGGATGCGCGAATACGTCAATTTAATTTCAGCGAACAAGTTTTTATAAGCCTTCCTTTTTGGCTTGGTTCCAAAACACATCCAAGCTTTCAAGGTTCATCTGATCCCAACTGAGTTGCTCAGCTTGCATCTTTGATTCCATAAATTGGAAACGGCGAATGAACTTTTTATTGGTGCGTTCCAGAGCCTCTTCGGGATTCAAACCAACAAATCTTGCGTAGTTGATAATCGAGAAAAGTACATCTCCCAACTCATCCATCTTGGCCTGTTCATCTTGCTCTTCACAGGCCTGATGAAACTCTTCCAATTCTTCCTTTACCTTTCCCCAAACTTGATGCGGATGGTCCCAATCAAAACCCACACCTCTGGCCTTTTCCTGAATGCGCTGGGCCTTGACCATGGCCGGTAACGATTTGGGAACACCCGCTAAAACCCCTTTGGCTCCCTCTTTCAATTTCAATCTTTCCCAATTGGCCTTAACGTCCTCTTCATTGCTCACTTTGACATCTCCATAAATATGCGGATGACGATGGATGAGTTTCTCGCAAACATGCTGCAAGGCATCCGCCAAATCAAAACCTTTTGACTCCTCCGCTATTTTGGCATAAAAAACCAAATGCAATAGAATGTCTCCCAATTCCTTCTTCACTTCTTCAGGGTCATTGTCTAAAATGGCGTCCCCCAATTCATAGACTTCTTCGATGGTCAAGTGACGCAATGATTCCCAGGTTTGCTTCATGTCCCAAGGACAAGCTGCCCGCAAATCTTCCATGATCTCCATCAAGCGGAGAAAAGCCTCCACCTTTTTCTCTTTGTTCTTCACTGTTCCCATTGCTTTCTATTTTCTTTCATCCCATTTACTTTTTCCAACATGCGTTGCAATCGATCTTGAAATACATCTTGTTGGCTGAGCGTCGTGTTTTCTGCTTTACCCATTTTTTTCAAAATGGTCAAATTGTTGTTCCAACGTCTTTTCATGATAGCATTTCCCAATTGAATCAGAATTGGGCTCAACCATGGAACCCACCTCACTTTTTTACTCCATCGGTCATTCACCCATTGCTTCAATCTTTGTTCATCAAAATAGGGTTTCAGCTTGAATGGCTTGTAAGCTAAGCCCATTGAGTCGCACCAATCTTCCCATTTAAAGGCATTGATGGTAGAAAAACCTACATAGGGAATCCATGGTATACGCAGCGTGTCTGCAACAATCGCTCCGTGCATGGCTTCAGTAACCACAAACTTGGAGCGCATCAATTTCCTCAAAACGGCGTCAGGAGATTCCGTAGGACTGATGAATTGCCAGCCCAAGGCATCCGCCATTTTTTGGTGATCAAAAAAATGTTCACTACCCACATGGGGCATAAAGGAAATTACTTCATGTGATCTTTGATAGGGCAAAGGCATAGCAGCCAATAATATTGCGCCATCGGTAATGGCCAATTGAGGTGGCAATGCCAATCGCGCTGCCGTCAATGGGCCACGCACACATACAAATTCAAAGGTTGACAAATCTTTTGGAACGGGGCCATACGTTGCCGCATCACCATCCGCCAAACCAGAACTAAAAACTATTTTTCTGGATGGAAATCGTGATACCAATCCAATCAAAGAGCCGATACCGACAAATAGTGTTTCTCCTTGTTCCGAAAAAAAACCAGGCAAGAAATGATCAAAAATCATGGGATTGAGTTGATCCCCAAAATTTTTTCCTTTGTGGTAATACAGTTTCATGAGCGATCGATCATTGCTTCCAATTCATTCTCCCCAATAATGGGCAAACCCAATGTCCTCGCCTTTTCGAGCTTTGCAGGTCCCATATCTCTACCGGCCACTACAAAACTGGTTTTGGCTGAAATGCTTCCGCTTACCTTACCGCCATGGGATTCAATCAAGGCCTTCATCTCGTCTCTTCCATAACGATCGAATACCCCACTCACGACAAATACTTTTCCAGCCAAGACATCGGAGACCATGGTGTCTTGGAATTGGGATTCCAACTGCAATCCAAGTGTCTTCAATTCATTGATCCATGCGCGATGCTCAGGATTCTCAAAATACTGAATGATGCTATCGGCAATCTTCTCCCCTACCTCATCTACCGCAAGCAAAGTTTCTCGAGAAGCGGTTATCAATTGATCGATGTTGCCGATGGCTCGTGTCAGTTTTTTGGCTACAGTTTCCCCAACGTGTCTTATTCCGAAGGCAAAAAGAACACGCTCGAATGGCACTTGCTTGGATTGGACCAACGCCATTTTCAAATTTTCGATGGTTTTGTTTTGCAAAGAACGCTTTCGAAAATCCTGACTTCCTTCATCCCAAACAGCATACTCATACCCCACCAAAGCATCTAGGTTCAAATGATACAAATCAACGAAATTTCGCACCAGGCCTTCCTTGAAAAAGGCAGTCAAAGTCTCTGTTCCCCAACCTTCCAAATTCATGGCTTTTCTGGAAACAAAATGCTCCAACCGGCCAATCATTTGTGGCTGACAAGAATCTGAATTGGGGCAGTAATGCTGTGCTTCACCCTCTTCACGAATCAAAGGTGTTTGACATACAGGACAACTAGTAATATATTGATGGGGTACCGCGTTACCACGTGGATAATTCAGGTCAACGGAAATTACTTTGGGGATGATTTCACCACCCTTCTCGATCCAAACATGATCACCTTCCCGAATATCCAATTTTTCTATTTGATCGGCATTGTGCAGAGACGCGCGCTTTACGGTGGTTCCAGCAAGAAAAACCGGTTGCAAATTGGCCACTGGGGTAATGGCTCCAGTGCGCCCCACTTGGTAAGTGATTTTCTCCAAACGTGTAGAAACTTGCTCGGCTTTGAACTTGTAAGCGATGGCCCAACGTGGACTTTTCGCGGTCATACCCAATTCCTCCCACGCTTGCAATTCGTTGACTTTTATTACAATCCCATCAATATCAAATGGGAGTTGAGAACGATGCGCATCCCAATAATGAATGAAAGCCATAACGTCCTCTGCATGGTTTACCACTCGAATCCGGTTATCCTCTTGCAAAGGAACTGGAAAGCCCCATTCGCCTGCCTTTTGCACATTTTGCATGTGGGTATTGGACAAGGGCGCATCGGTCAAAACAAAATACATCATGGCGCGGAGTGGTCGCTTCGCTACCTCTCGACTATCCAGTTGTTTGAGGGTTCCCGAGGCTGTATTTCTTGGATTGGCGTACAGCTCTAACCCTTGCACAGCGCGTTCCTCATTCATTTTTTGAAAATCTGCTTTGGGCAGAAATATTTCGCCACGAATTTCGAATGAATCCGGAAAATCACCTTGCAATTGAATGGGAATGTTGCGCACCGTTTTGACGTTGGCCGTGACATCTTCGCCATGTGTTCCATCCCCTCTGGTCAAAGCCCTAACGAGCACACCTTTTTCATAAAACAAGGAAATGGCGATGCCGTCATATTTCAATTCCATCACCAAAGGAGAATCAGCTTTGCCCAAACCTTCTTTTACCCGTTCCAACCATTCTTGAATTTCTTGTTCAGAATAGGTGTTGGCCAAAGAAAGCATCGGACGCACATGGGCCACCTTCTCAAACTTCTGACTCAGGTCCGACCCCACCCGTTGGGTAGGTGAATTGGGCAACCGAAATGCTGGATGAAACGTTTCAAGCGCCTCTAATTCGCTCATCCAGGCATCAAACTGTTGATCAGAAATGGTGGGGTGATTCAACACATAATACCGGTGATTGTGCTCATGCAACAACGCCGATAGTTCTTTGATTCTTTCCTGTGACATGTATCCCTGAATTGAGAGAACAAAGGTAACCCTTTATCCCATTCCCTCCTCAAGCATCCCATTCTTGTTGCGCCTTGGAGAAATGGGTTAAAAAATGATTCTTCCAAGTGACATTGTTTTGGGGCAAGTGCAGCAAAACTTCCTTAAAGTTTTGGCACTTCTGGGAAAGGAAATGGCGCATTTTCTGTTGTTCTCCCTCCGACATGGCGCAAAAAGCCTTGAGAATTTGCCAATCAAATAGATCCAATTGCTCCACAATTTGCCAGCGGTGTGTTGGGCCGTTCATGACATGCCAGCGGCCATCTTTCATGGGATGAATCAGACACTGCCCGCCCATAAAAGCCAAACAGCCCTTTTCACGTTGATATTGATGGCTTTGCCATGCAACAAACTGCGCATGGGACGTGTCTTGAAGAAAGTAAGGTAAATTCTGCATGGTGTTAATGTTTTGAGCAAAACTCAAGGTCGATATCGTAATGAATTTACAATGTGAAATTTAATTTTAAGTTATATTCGCAGGGTATGAAAAATTCGGATTCAAATCAATCTTTGTTTGTGTTGGTGAAGAGAAACGTTCATGTTATGTTGTTTCTCCTGCTTTCATCTCCAATGATTTATGCGCAATACACTCCAGGAACAGCTGTAGACATCAATGGGTGTAGCTATGCCAATCTAGGGGATGCAGGTGCAACGACTGCCCCCGCCAATGTTCCGCCCCCTAACTGCGCAACCAATAATGGTGCGGCAGATGTCATTTGGAATACCTATACCGTAACAGGTCCCATTCAACTTACAGCTTCAGGTGCGGGAATGCCCGGGGCTTTGACGGACATTGGAATGGCTGTTTACACTTTTGATGGAACCAATTACATTCTGGAGGCCTGTAACGATGATGCAGGAGTCGGCCTTTATCCCATGATCGAAATCAATCAAGATTTAAGTACCCAAGCACCTGATGTAATGAACATTGCCATTGGTACAGTCTTGTACATTTCTACTTGGGATTACTCCAATAACAATGATGGTCCTTATGTCGTGCAAACTTCTGGATGTGGCACACCTACCATTTATTACGTTGACAATGATGGTGATGGATATGGTGACGAAAGTAGTCCTTCTTGTGACTGCAGTGGAACTCCTCCAGCCAATAGCGTTACACAAGGTGGAGATTGTAATGACAATTGTGATATTGTTTGGGAAGGTTTGGCCTGTGATGACGGAGATCCCAATACCATAGGTGATGTGATTGTTGATCCAACTTGTACTTGTTCTGGATCCGTTCCGGTAACCAATCCTTGTATTCCCGCTGGGGCTGAAAACTACACATTTACTCCTGCAACTGCGCTAACTGCGCCTGTTATTGGCTCTAATGTTCAAATCTGCTATTCCATCGATTGGTCTCAAGCCTCGGGTTCTTGGATGGATGGAATTCAATTTCAACTGGGACCTGGTTTCACCAATATTGTAGGAGTCTCTGGGCCGGCCAACTGCAGTGCTTTTGGTGGAGGAAATTGGGTTTACAGTACAACCATTAATCCTTCCTCCACTTGTGCTTTGCCAATCAATGATGATTTATCAGCCACCAACAATACCGTAGGGTATTACTATGATGCGGGAAGCGGGAATCCAGCGAACAACTTTGGAGACCCAGGAAGCTGCATTTTCACAGCTTGCATTTCCGCAACAATCAATAGCGTGAATGTTGCTGACCTCACCATTGATACTTACGCTTCAGGAGACGACTATTTTGGAAGTTACACCGTTTGTGGTCCATGTCAACCACAAGCTTATTCTTATCCATCAGCTGGCACCGGAGTTGGCAATTGCAACTTGCAACTTTCCGCATGTATCACCCCCACCGACTGTGACCAAAATACAGGGCTCATCACCATTGACCAAAGTAATTTGAACTACGCCTCATTTTACAATGCACCAAGCAGCGGCAATTTAATTGTCCAAGTAAACGGCAATACAGTTCAAACCATTCCTGCTCCCTTTTCAGCCAGTCCAACGCCCTTGAATTTTACAATGTACGCCAATGGTGTTTCTCCAAATACAGCGACCAACACAGTAACGGCTTATTTTGATCAACTGCCAACCTGCACGGCAACCTCAACTTTGATTTCTCCCCCAGCTTGTGGCTGCATGGTGAATATCCAAGATGTACTGATGTCTTGCCAGCCTACACCAACTCCCGCGCCCATTCCCGCTCCTGACCCTTTAAATCAATTCATGGACATTGGTCTTGACTTATCCGTAAACGCCCTTCCGATTGGTTCTACGCTCAGTATATCCTATGGCAATCCATTGAATGACATCGATCTTACGATTGCAAATGCCAATATCATGACCACCATCAACAACGGTCCCAATCCATCTACTCCTTATTGGAATTTTGGAACATTTGGGCCGCTGAGTACAGATGGATTATTGGCCCTTTTCCCCAATGGAATATTACCGCTTACCATCACACTAACGGATGCAGGTGGAAATGATTTAAGTCCAACCTGTACCTTGCCACCCGCGCAAAACATCGTTATTCCTCAATTGGAATTGATCAGTCCCGTGGTGGCCAACTGTTCTTCCACTGCGCAAGGTTCAGCTTTTGATGTAGCCCTTACCGCCAACATTTTGGGTTTTGATGAGATGAGTGCCAATAACATTTTATCTTTCTTCAACAACGGTATTCCCGTTGCTGTTGCTGTCAATGGCAATCCTGCAGCCAATACATTTGACTTGACTACCCTACCTGCGGGAACTTCCTCCATTGACTTGGTCTATAGCAACATCATTTACAATGACCCCAATGGTCTTACATTCTCCCTATCCAATGGTACCTGTAATTTCGATGCTTTGGTCAACGAAACAGATCCTGCAACTCCGGCTGTGTTGACCAATGCCTTCAATTTTGTTGTTAACAACACGGCGGGAAATCCTTTCTCCCAAGATCCTTGCACATGTCAAATCACCAATCTTCAAGTAACCAATGCTACCCCTGATTGTATTGGTTATGGAAATTTCTTTGAATTGGAAGTGAGTTTTGATTTTGCTTACCCTCCAAACGGTTTGGACGCGCACATCTATTACACTTCAACTTTAGACACAGTTGCCAATCCTGTTTTCACCAAGAATACTTTGAATTTTTACGACAATTTCTCTACCAATTTTACCAATGGGAATTTCCCTTCGCTTTCATTCTTTAAACAAATACCCACACCTCCAGCAGGCGTAGGCCTTACAGAGCCTTACACCAACAACCTGGTGGTGGACTTCGAATATCCAACCGGTTCGGGACTAAACTGCTCCGCCGTTATTCCATTTACTTTGCCCGGAGCTTGCAATTGTAACATCGTTGACATGGGTACATATAGTCCTGCGGAATCGCCGGCCGCCAACGCCACACAATTGGTGTTGTGCCCGAATGAATCGGTTGACTTCACCTCGAACAATAACTTTACGCCCCCTGCCATTGCATTTCAAGAAATCGCACCCGATGACTATCAACCCCTTCCTGATGAGCGTGCTTTGGGTTTAATTTTGGTTGATCCCGCAACAGGTCAACAAATCTTGTGGGGTTATCAAACCATCGATTTCTCCGGAGCTACCCCAACCATCAATGGCCCTTTGAGCATAGAAAACACTTATGATGTCACCAATGACAATTACACTGTTCAAGATCAAATCATCAACCTACTGAACTCTTCCAATGACCCATTGGAGGAGCCTCTCATCTTGAATGCCCGTATTGTTACGATATACAATATCAGTAACTTGCTGGGTGCTGGAGGTACTGTCCCCATGTTGATTCCTGGATCTGAGATCAACCCTGCTGATCCCAATATGCCCTACTCCGGTAATGTTTTCGCCACTGGTGTGGGTCCTCTAGGAGGAAACCTGATTTGCGGCGGTTTCACCAACGATTGGGAGTTGGTTTTCACCCCAATCATTGAGGTGGAGAATATTGTGCCCAACTGTCCGGATAGCACCATCACTTTCGATGTGCATTCCGGTAGTTATGCCACCTTGGCTGATGGGATAACCCCTTTTGATTGGTCAACACCCGCGCTCAATTCAGCGGTTGGTCCTGGCGTGACGGCCAATGCGACATCCAATGCCTCTCCTGCGAACTTCACTTACGACAATTTAACCAATAACTATGTTCTGAATCTAACTTTTGTGGACCCTTATGGATGTCAGATGACACAGACCTTCGCTCCGTTTATAGCTGAAACCATTGGTCAAATTTCATGGAATGAAATTGGGGGTACAACCGCCATTCTTCCAACATCACCCAATCAAATGATTCGTTGCGGAACGGATCCTGACTTTCAATTGGTTGGACAAGGGGAGGGATCCAATACGAATCCACAGGCTGGACAATGGGAAATCATTTGGAATGGCAGCACATTTACCAATCCTTTGACCCCATACTTTAATCCCGGCACCGGTAACCTTGGACCAGCTGCAGCAATCGATTTCAATCAATTGTATACGGATTTGCAGAACGATGGATTATTGAATCCCAACACCACATTGTTTCCTGCCAACCAGTCCTTGTATTTTTCTCTGCGGTTCAAACCAACCATAACTTCTCCAGGTTGCTCTGATTGGTCAGACGAATACCAAATTGCATTCTTGGACAACTACATACCGCAAGCGGTACTGACTCCTGCTGGAACAAGCGCTGTCAGCAAATGCTTGAATGAGGCGCAATTCGACTTATCGGCCATTGGTGGATTGCCCTTGAACGGCGTTTGGCACATTGGACCAATTGATCCATTGACCAATACCGGAGCACAGGACAATATCATCTCTGGTGGATCTACTTTTGATTTGCCCAATGTTCCAAGCCCTGGAATCTATGAAGCTTATTATGATGTCGCTGGTGTAGTAGGTGTTCAGTGTCCAGTGTTGTCCAACGACTTTATCACCATCACTGTTCATGATACAACAGATGCGCTTGTCACTGCTAATTTCTTAGAAGCTTGCATGCCACACGGAGACTTTGTTTTGACCAATGAAAGCGATCTCATCAACGGCACCACCAACTGCGAATGGTATGTGGATGATGTCCTTCAAACAAACGGCGATTGCAACAGCATCGATTTAACACTGATGATGCCCAAATTGTATGACATCACTTTAATTTTCACCGATTTCAATGGGTGTACCACAACAAGAAGATATGAGGACACTTTAGAAGTGCACCCTCAGCCTGAAGTTTCTTTCATATACAACCCTGAAAGTGTAACGATGGATGATCCTGAATTCCAATTCTTGGATAATTCGGCTTCTCCATTGGTGAGTTTCGACTGGAATTTCGCCAATTATGGCTCTTCAAACGAGCAATACACAACCTATAACTTCTCTGAAGTCACTGAACCAGGAAGCTATGATGTTGTATTGGTAGGAACAGACGCCAATCAATGCTCTACAGAAGTAACCCGTCAGGTCATGATTGAAGAAGGATTCATCGTTTTCATGCCCACCTCATTTACACCTGATGATGACAATTTGAACGAAGCCTTGCGTCCTGTAATATCTGGATCGGATCGCATTCGTTTTTACAAATTTGTTGTCTTTGACCGCTGGGGAAATACGGTATTTGAAACCAACGATTACAAGCAATGGTGGATTGGTGACAACGCGGCGGCAGCTGGATATTACGTCCCCAATGGTGCCTATCAATGGCGCATGGAAGTAATTCTTGAAGGTTTAGAAGATCGGAAAATTTATACAGGATCGGTCACCATCATTCGATAAAGTAACTAACGCACAAGCGTTGAAACTTCCCACTTGAGATGTGGGAAGTTTTTTTTTTCATCTTATCTTTATCCAATGCGTTATTGCGTGACATGCCTATTCCTTTTCTTTGGCTTTTTGAGCCATGGTCAGTCGAGCATCGGTCTATTGACCGTTGCAGAAACAGACAACAATGGCATCATTTGTTATGGAGAAAACTTCAGTTTCAGTGTACTCGGATCAACCAGCATGCCTGTCAATTTGGGCATACCCGCCGTTAATTACAATCCTGGTGTAGGAATCGCCATTTTTGCAGCGTACCCCAGTTACCTCAACAATGATTTGCTCACCGACCCCGCTCTTTTGGGCATTTTGGAATCACAACCTAATGCAGTTTTCTTATCGCCTTTTGTCTTTGATTACAACGACCTTATGGCAGCGGTCCCTCCTCCTTTGAACAACTTGTCTGCTCCGGTGACACTCTACTTCCAAGCCGTCACCTTATATGATTTCACCATCACTTTACCCTACATCAATAATCCAGGCAATCCAATCGATGCTGCTCAATCCAACGTTATTTCATTAACCCTACAACCCGAGATTTTGGTCACCACTACCCCAGATTGTCAGAACAATTGGGTGGAGATCAATGCCGCGCAATCCGGTATGGGCAATGTTGTCTTCAACATCAACAATACTTTCCCAAGTGGTTGTGTTTTTCCTTCAAGCATCAACAATCAAAGTTCCAGTAATATCCTCAATTTTTCTGGTAACAATATCCCCTATGGATTTGAAGTTGTCAATTCGGATGGGTGTTCTTCCCAAATCGGTGAAACATACGTTGGATCCATTACAGCAGCCATCAATCCTGTGAGCGCGCTGTGCGAAGGAGATTCACCATTAACCCTGCAAGCTTCTCCGGCTGGTGGCACATGGTCAGGGAATGCAGCGGTACTCACCAATGACATTTTCGACCCCTCTGGAGTGAATATTTCTACTGGTACCAATTACGTCGTTCAATATACACCCATCGTTCCTGCTGGTGGCTGTGCTATACCCGCCTCCATTACCATCAACGTACTTCCCGATGCGAACAGCCAATTTACGGCCCCAACAGAAATGTGCGTGAATGACGACCCCATTGGTTTACAAACGAGTACTTCTGGTGGTGTTTGGTCGGCGCCCAATAATAGTGTCAATGCCCAGGGCGTTTTTAATCCCGAAACTGCTGGAGCGGGGCTTCAAACCATTATCTATGTTGTGAACGGAGCTTGTCCA
>JBDKGG010000145.1:0-7870 GCA_039798325.1 Bacteroidota bacterium | reverse complement strand
ACAATGGCTACTTTGCCAGAGGGAACGTTGGGCTAGATTGGTTTATTGACAACCGAAATACCATTACCATTTCAGAAAGTGTAAATAGAGGACAATTTAATCCTGATGACAGCATGCACGTGGATGTCGACACATTGAATGGAACTACAAGTTTAACTGGAGAGTACTACCGCCGAAGCAAAACCAATCGGGTTTTTCAAAATTTGGGGACCAGTGTATTGTACAAACATTTGTTTGCCAAGGAAGGAACTGAATTGACCGCTGATTTGAACTATAATTCCATTCAGTCCACTTTTGATGGAGATTATAAGAATATATACAGTGATACCGATCCTTCCATTTGGAGACAACAAGGTTCGGTGCAGCAATCACTGTATACCTTTCAAATGGATTATGTCACCAAGCTGAATGATCGTTACAAATTGGAGTTGGGCCGTCGTTTTTCTTTGCGCAATTATGGAAGCAACTATGACAACTTTAGATATGATTTGAATACAGGAAACTACACCGTCAATCCATCCTTGTTGGTGGATTATTCCTTTTCTGATCGAGTTGAGGCCATGTATTCTACCCTATCTGTCAATGGCGAAAAATGGAAGTACCAAATGGGATTGCGCGCCGAAAGCAGCTCTTATACGGGAGAGTTAAAATCAACAGGCAATCGCTTCAAGATTGATTATCCCATCAGTTTGTTTCCGTCCTTTTACATAACGCGTGTGATTGATCCAACACAAGATTTTCAACTTTCCTTTAACCGAAGAATCAACCGACCTGGGTTCATGCAGTTGTCTCCATTCACGGATTATAGTGATTCATTAAATGTATCACGAGGAAATCCCAATTTAAAGCCTGAATTTACCCATGGCGTTGAGTTTTCATATTTGAAAAATTTCAGCAAGAAGAGTACATTGGTGGCCAGTTTGTACAGCCGTTACACCACGAATGTTACTGTAAAACAACAAATCACAGAGTACAGTGATGTATTGAATGACAACATCATTGTCACCACCTCGATGAATGCATTTTATGGTTGGGCTTCCGGAATGGAATTGGTCTCTCGCAATGCCGTGACGGAATGGTTTGATTTGACCACAACTTTGAACATTTACAACTCCACCATTGATGGTACCAACATCACCCCAGATTTGACCAATTCCATCAACAGTTTTTGGGTAAAAATGAATACCAGTTTCAAATTGCCCAAAGGATTGATTATACAGGTGAATGGAGATTATGCCAGCAAAAAGGCATTAGAAGTAGGAAGCAGTGAGCGTGGCGGTGGAATGGGAGGCGGAGGAGGATTTGGTGGTGGTCACGGTGGTGGTATGTGGGGAGGAACCTTGAACACGGCTCAAGGATTTGTTCGTCCCAATTACGGTTTGGATTGCAGCATCAAGAAAGAGTTTTTGAAGGACCGCAGCTTGGTTGTCTCCATCGCTGCACAGGATGTTTTTCATACCCGTGTAACCAGTGTTTATAGCACCACCCCCTATTTCATTCAAGATGCGCAACGCTATCGCGATTGGCAAACCTACCGTGTGAATGTGTCATGGCGTTTTGGCAAAATGGACGCTTCGTTGTTCAAACGCAAGAACAACAAAACCAATTCAGAAGGGATGGAGGGATAGACTACCTGATATAGTAGTTATTATTGGCCTTGATTTTTCCCTTCATGCATTTTCCTGGAATGGCTCGCCATTCTGTTGACAAATTCATGCGGTACATTTTCCCGTTCAGTTCAAAGTCCAACGGCATTTCAAAGCCATCGATGCAATACTGCCAACGCAAGTATCGTTTACCATTCTTGGATTTTGTTTCAAGAACTGGAATAAAGCGCGTTCTCAAATATTGATCGAAAATGGGTTTTAAATTCAATTTTAAATAAGTAGATATGAAGTCTTCCACATCCTTGGTTTGAATGGTTTTGTGGTAAAAATACTTTTGATTCATGTCAATGAGCATCTGATGCCACAGCGAATCATTGTGATTGATTTGCCGAATCATATTGAGCAAGTTGGCTCCTTTGTAATACATGTCACCACTGCCCTCTCGGTTGACATCGTATTGACCTATTATCGGACTTTCGTTGCCAATGTTCTTTCTTTGCCCAATAACATATTCTTCACCCGCTTCTTTGCCATAATAATATTCTGTAAACAAAGCCTCTGTATAAGTGGTAAAGCCTTCGTGCACCCACATGTCTGCAATGTCTTTGTAGGTAATGTTGTTGGCAAACCACTCATGGCCACTCTCGTGAATGATGATGTAATCCCATTTTAGCCCCCATCCTGTTCCAGATAAATCACTGCCCAAATATCCATTGCCGAATCGATTGCCATAAGCCACAGCACTTTGATGCTCCATTCCCAAATAAGGCACTTCGATCAATTGATAGCCATCTTCATAGAAAGGATAAGGGCCTAGCCAATACTCAAATGCCGCTAGCATTTCTTTGACCTGCTTGAATTGAATCTTCGCTTGGGCTTGGTGTTCGGGTAGTACAAAGTATCTTAAATTTAAATCTCCTTTGAGGCCTTTATAATTTTCTTGAATAGCGACATAAGGAGCAATGTTTAAACTAACACAATAATTATTGATGGGATTGTTGACTTGCCAGGTGAACTTTCTTTTTTCTCCCAGATCTTCCTCTTTGATCAATCGACCATTGCTCACATTCATCAATGGTTTAGGAACCGTTACGGCGATGCGCATGCTATCGGGCTCATCATACATGTGGTCTTTGCAAGGCCACCAAACACTGGAGCCCAAATTCTGACAGGAGGTTGCAATAAAAGGCAAACCCGCTTCATCGGTACTCCAACTAAAGCCACCATCCCAAGGAGCATTGACGGCTTTCTTGGGATAGCCTTTGTAGGTTAACCGAACCATTCTTTGTTCACCCTTTTTCACCATTTCAGGAAAAACAATGTGGTAAACATGCGGTGCCATTTTTTCAATCTTGAGTGATTGAAGATTCCATGAAGCGGAGGTTAATTCCATGGGATATTGCAAATCAATTTGCATGACTCTACCCTCTTGCAAGGCGGTGAAATAAACATCGTTGAATCCTCCAATCCATTTCTCATTTGGCTTGACTTCAATGTCCAAAGAATAGAAAGTCAAATCCCACCAAATACGCTCTGGAGTAATGCTGCCGCGAAGCGTATCCGCTCGATTAAATTGCGCTGAGGAGATCAAGGCACAGACCAATGCAAAGAAGGAGAGACTAAATTTCTTCATTGAACGAATATAAAAGGAATCAGTTTATCCCGATATTTAAAAAATGAAAAGAAGCGTGAATGAATGGTTAAGGGAGATTCGACATTCTTTGGAGGCGATGTCCACCCCAGAGAGAAAAGCTTCTACCCTGCGATTTTTCAAACAACCGGTCCAAGTCATTGGTGTGAGCAATCCGATGACACAAGGGGTTGGTCGAAAAGTAATACAAGAAATCAAAGGGGAAAGCAAAGAATGGTCCTTTCAGTTGGCTGAACGATTGTTTGAAACAGGTTATTTGGAAGAAGCGTTGTTGGCTTGTCAAATTGTATTTTCTCGAAAACGCAATTTTGAAGAGACGGATTTCAAGATTTTCGAAACGTGGATTAATCAATACATCCACAATTGGGCAGTATGCGACACCTTTTGCAACCAAAGTGTAGGACATTTGTTGATGGCTTTTCCCAAATGTGTTCCTTTGATTTTACCTTGGAGTTTGCACGACAATTTATGGATGAGAAGGGCTTGTGCTGTTTCATTTATTTATCCAGCCAAAAGGGAATTATTCATTGAAGAACAAATGAATATAGCATTGATTCTTTTGGAAGATAAAGAAGACATGGTGCAGAAAGGATATGGGTGGATGCTCAAAGTTTTGAGTCAGAAGCAGCTCACATTGGTTTTTAATTTCATTGAGAAGTACAAAGTCCGAATACCCAGAACGGCCTTGCGATATGCCATAGAAAAAATGCCAAAAAATCTCAAGGAGCAGGCCATGAGAAAGTCCTTTCCGTTATCTTTATAGCGAAATGCGGTCATTATTATTTTCTCTTGTTTTTCTGACACAACATTTGATTGGTTTGTCTCAGAATGCATTGCCCGAGACCGCAGCGCAATGGCTAAGCAGAATGGATAGTGTGCTAACATTGACAAAGGATCAGAAAATAAAATTGGAAGGCATCTATTTGCAATGTGAGGTAGAAAGAAGCTCCATTGAATTGTCTCTTTTGGAATTGCAAAGAGAGCCGATGGATCCCATGGAATGGGAAATCAAAGACAATGCGCTAAGAAAGAAAAAAAAGGATTTGTCCAAAGAAAGAGAAGAGAAAATAATGGCTGAGTTAAACATCGATCAGCAGAATATTTACATAGCAAAAGTTTCCCCTAACAAGCCCCAAGTGTTGCACATGGGTTTAAAACATGACAAAATCAATTGTACAGTATGCGTAAAACCATCCACACCTTAATTCTCATCTCCTTGACCCATTGTATTTGGGCACAACCAGGAGAGAATTTTTATATCGAAGAAAAACTCAATGCTATGGAACGTTTTATGAACGTTTCAAATGCTTTTGGCTATTCACAATATGTCAATCCCTTTATTGGAACAGGCGGACATGGGCATACTTATCCTGGAGCAACAGTTCCTTTTGGCATGGTGCAATTGAGTCCTGATACCCGCATTGATGGTTGGGATGGATGCGGAGGTTATCATTATACAGACTCCATCGTATACGGATTTTCGCATACCCATTTGCAAGGAACGGGGATCAGTGATTACGGAGACATTTTGTTTACACCCAGTATTGGTAATCAACGCAAAAGCACCAAATGGTTGGACGCATTGGCGCAGGGATTTGATCACAAAAGCGAAGTGGCCACCCCTGGCTATTACAGCGTTGTATTGAATGACAGTAAAATCAAAGCTGAATTAACTGCTACGCAGCGCACGGGAGTTCATCGCTACACCTTTCCTGAAGGAAAGAATGTACAGCTGTTTGTTAACATGGCCTATCGCGACGATTTGAAATATTATGACTTGCAAACCATTGGCGATACGGTGCTTTGCGGCTACCGTGTTTCCAAGGGATGGGCCGAAGAACAGCATACTTATTTCTATGCAGTCTTTAACCACCCCATCAAAGGATTGGATCAATTGAGTGAAATGACTACAGAAATGATGGGAAACGACCGCAAAGACATCATTGAGATGATTCAGACCTTTCGATTGGATTTTGGTCAAATCCCGCAATTGGAAATTCGTGTTGGGATCAGTGGAACCGATGTCGAGGGAGCGAAGAGAAATCTTTATGCAGAATCCAGAAAATTCAGTTTTGAGGAAATTGTATGGCAAGCCAAAGCCAAGTGGAATGAGAAATTAAGCAAAGCACCTTTCCCCGATGGAATGGCTGCAAATAATGACAAGATGTTGACCAATTACTACTCGGCACTTTATCATTGTTATGCAGTTCCCAATGTTTGGAGTGATGTGGATGGCCGATACCGTGGTGAAGACAAAAAGATTCATCAAGCCAATGGGTATACACGCTACACGGTTTTTTCGCTGTGGGATACTTTTAGGGCATATCATCCTTTGATGACCGTATTGGAACCAGAGGCTACCTTGGATTGGATAAAAACATTTTTGGCCATTTACCAAGAGCGCGGCGAATTGCCCATGTGGGAATTGGCTGGCAATGAAACCTACTGTATGATCGGCGCACACTCCATCTCCGTGATTTTGGATGCCTATGCCAACGGCATACAAGGATTTGATGCCGATTTGGCGCTAAAAGCGATGTTGGATGCCATGAATGGACCTGAGCAGGAAAAGAGACGATTCAAGGAAATGGGATTTGTTCCTGCTGATGAGTTCAGTGAGTCAGTATCCAAAACACTAGAATATTGCTTCAATGCCTATTGCATCGCACAGTTTGATTTCTTGTTGCACCACAATGCTGAAAGTCCTGTTTACAAGGAATACATGGCCTATGCACAAAACTGGAAAAATATTTTTGATCCCGAAACACACTTCATGCGTCCCAGAAGAAATGGTGGATTTATTCCTTCATTTGATCCCTACCAAGTGGATTTCAACTTTACCGAGGCTAACGCCTTTCAATATGCCCTATTTGTTCCGCATGATGTTCAAACTTTGATGGAATACCACGGAGGTAAAGAAAAATTTGGACAGTTCTTGATGCAGATTTTTACAGCCAAAACGCAAACAACAGGTCGTGAACAAGCCGATATCACTGGATTGATAGGACAATACGCCCATGGCAATGAGCCCTCCCACCATTACGCATTTTTGTTCCCTTATGTAGGTGAGCAATTTGATCGTGCTGGAAAAACGTTTTTAAAACAAATCATCGAAACCTTGTATCAACCAACGCCAGATGGTTTATGCGGCAATGAAGATTGTGGACAAATGTCCGCTTGGCTAGTATGCGCCACGAATGGGATTTACAAACCCGCGCCAGGGCAAGGAAATAAATGGACCGCGTATAGTCCCTTTAAAAATACCATTCGTTTGGGATTATTGGACACCGTTGTCACGACGCCGGTCAATCCATCGCGCATCTTGACCACGCAAATCATTCCATTGCCCATTATCAAAGGTCCTGCAATCAGCTTTACACAAAATGCTTCTATTGAGATCTTGAATGCCATGGTTGGGGTAAGCACTCAAGTAGAAATACTCAATAAAAAAGGAAAGGTCGTTAAATCATTCGTTTATAACCAACCATTTGAGATTACAGAAGCTTGCACCATCAGAGCCAGAGCCACATCCAAGGAGCTTTCCAGTGGCTGGAGTGTTGCCGTATTTAACAAAAGGGATGGTCGAAAGCACATTTTGAATATTGCAGAATATGACAACCAGTACACAGGAGGTGGTCGTGATGCTTTGATTGATGGTGCCATGGGTGGAAAAGATTTTAGAACAGGTGGTTGGCAGGGATACTATGGAAAACCCATGACCGTTTCAATAAGTCTGGGAGATAAGCCGCAGGTAATCAAAAGTATTGGCTTGAGTGTATTTCAGGACATCAAGACATGGATTTGGTATCCCAAACAAGTCAACTTTACAGCCATCTTATCGGATGGCAAAAGGGTGGATTTGGGAAGTGTCAAATGCACCGATGAACAATCTGTTTATGGTGGGATGCAGCGCGTGATTTCCATTGATATAAAAGACAAGATGTATATTCAGTCCATAGAGATTACTGCGGAAACAGCCTTTGATGTGATTCCAGACTGGCATTTGGGGCATGGTGGAAAATCATGGATTTTTACTGACGAAGTTTTAATTGAATACGCTGACGATCGAGAAAAATGAGCAACCGACTTTTCGATGTTCACTTGGCGCAGACCACGCCTTATCCGCTTGGAATAGAGATTGAGCGCGGTGAAGGCATCTACCTCTATGGTCCAAAGAATGAACGATACATTGATTTTGTTTCCGGTATTGGAGTCAACAACCTGGGTCATGGACAACCGGAGATATTGGCGGCTATACACGAACAAGTAGATCGCCACCTGCATGCCATGGTTTATGGAGAGTACATTCAGCGATCCCAAACCCAAGCCGCCGAAATTTTGGTGTCCATGTTGCCTGAGCCATTGGATTGCTGCTACTTTGTCAATAGCGGCGCGGAGGCGATTGAAGCCGCAATGAAATTGGTTAAACGTGTTACTGGAAGGACTGAGATTATGGCCTTTCAAGGTGCATATCACGGCAATACCCATGGTGCAATGTCCATCAGTTACAACGAGAAGAAAAAAGGAGCTTTTCGTCCGTTGCTTCCCGATGTGACCTTTATCCGATTGAATCATTGGGATGATTTGACCTTGATTACTGAGCGCACGGCGG
>JBDKGG010000144.1:0-4214 GCA_039798325.1 Bacteroidota bacterium | reverse complement strand
ATAAAAGATCCATCCAACACATGACATCCTCCCTCTCGCATCTTTTGCGATTGGGCTTCCACACCCTGTCTGGGATAGACCCAAATGGGGAAACGGGCTTCAATCTCTCCTCCTTGTTTCCAGGTAGGCAGGGCATTCCAGCTATCTTCTCCCAGCAAAATGACCCATTGATTTTCTGGAAATTGCTGTTCCAAAGCCAAAAGGGTTTGGATGGTATAAGACGGAAGGGGCAAGGTTTGCTCAATGCTGCAAAGTTCATGTCCTTTGGGCAATGCCAATTGAACCATGGCGCTGCGGTCTTCAAACGAGGCCAACTCATTGATTTTCTTGAAAGGATTTTGTGGACTCAACACCCACCAGACCTGGTCCACTCCCGATTGTTGTTGGAATGACTTTGCCACCTGAACATGTCCGTCATGTACAGGATTAAACGAGCCAAAGTACAATCCAATAACCATTTAAGGTTGTAGAAATTGATGCAGCAACTGCTCTGCTTCTTTCAATGATTTGCTCAAATCATCATTCAACAATTGAACATCAAATTTAGGAGCGTACTTCATTTCCGTGCTGGCCTTGTTGACCCGCATGGCAATCTTCTCAGGACTTTCTGTACTTCGGTTTCGGAGACGAAAAGTGAGAATTTCAATGCTCGGGGGTTCAACAAAAACAGACAAGGCTTTTTCGCCAAAAATCTTTTTCAAATTCATTCCGCCTTGCACGTCCACATCAAAAATGACGTTCTTTCCTTCTGCCCAAATGCGCTCTATTTCAGATTTGAGGGTCCCGTAATATTGGTCCTTGTACACCTCTTCCCATTCGATGAAATCACCTGCTTGGGCTCTTTTCAAAAAAGCATCGGGGGTAAGAAAATGATAATCTTTGCCATCCACCTCATTTCCACGCTGAGGGCGGCTGGTAGCAGAGACAGAAAAGGCCAATTGAAATTCCGGGACGGTCATCAAATGATGAACAATGGTGGTTTTGCCGGCGCCGCTGGGGGCTGAAAAAATAATCGCTTTACCCATACGCGAAAATAATCAATTTACAGCACGTTGTTCAGCTGTTCCTTGATTTTTTCCAATTCATCTTTCATCATCACCACCAAACGTTGGATGTCCGCATCGTTGGCTTTGCTGCCGATGGTGTTGATTTCACGACCCATCTCTTGGGCAATGAAGCCCAATTTTTTTCCTTGCGCACCACCATTCAACTCTTCCATAAAATGATCGCAATTGGTTTTCAATCGTTGAAATTCTTCGGAGATATCCAAGCGCTCCAAATAATAAATCAACTCAGATTCAAATCGATTCTCATCCACTTTGTCTGCAGGAATGAGCTCGTCCAATGAAGTCTTGATGCGGTTGCGCACCTTGGCATCGCGCTCTTGAACCGGCTTTTCCAATTGATCCCTGTACTGCAAAATCAATTGTACTCTTTGCCAAATATCATTGAAGAGCGCATCGCCCTCTTGCTTGCGGTATTGGCCCAAAGCCGCAATGGCCTGTTCCAACAAAACGCGCACTTCTTTCAGTTGTTCATCGGCAAAGGTTGTCTCCTCAGATTTCAACACCTCTGGCATCCGCAATACAGCGGAAAGGACATCGGCATCGGACAATTGTTGCTCTTGCACAAAATTCTTGAGCAAGGCCGCATATTGATTCATCAAGGTGGTATTCAATACTGGAGCACCTTGGCCTTTTACATTTTCGGATTGAATAAAAATATCCACCTTGCCCCTGACGCACGCTTCAGCCACAGCTGAGCGGTAAGCCATTTCTTGATCGCGAAGAAAATAAGGAATGCGGGCGTTCAGATCCAGTTGTTTGCTGTTCAAGCTGCGCACCTCAACTACCAAGCGCTGATCAGCGACAATCCCCTCGGCCTTGCCGTAGCCGGTCATGGATTTTAAATTTTTATTCATTGCCACAAAGATAATGGCTTGTGTATGATTAAAGTTTTGTTGTTTTGCAATATGAAAAAAACTGCTGTTTTGTTGGTCAATTTGGGTTCACCGGACAATCCTTATCCTGGAGCCGTTTACCGTTATTTGACGCAATTTTTGAATGATCCCCGCGTCATTGACATCAACGCCATTGGGCGCAGTATTTTGGTCAATGGCATCATTGTTCCCTTTAGACACCGCAAATCGTCCAAGGTATACCAAGAGTTGTGGACCGAGCAGGGATCACCTTTGATTCATTTTGGAAAGACCAACCAACAGCAATTGCAAGCGCGATTTGACGAAAAAGAAACCAAGGTCTTTTTGGCGATGCGTTATCAAAATCCATCTTTGGAATCGGCCCTCAAGGCCATTGAAGAATGGGGTCCTGAGCGATTGGTGGTGATTCCCTTGTTTCCGCAATATGCATCAGCCTCTACGGGAAGTGTCATTGAAAGGGTTATGAAGTTGATGAGTGGATGGTGGACTTTTCCGGAGATTAAAATTGTATCACAATTCCACGATCATCCCTTGTTTCTAAAAGCTTGGCACAAGCGTGCAGCAGAATTCAATTGGAAAGATTACGATCACGTTTTGTTCAGTTATCACGGATTGCCCGAAAGACAATTGGATAAAATCTACGCGGACAACAAATGCCGCAACCACAGTTGTGAGCACGAAATCAACGACGAAAACAAGTTGTGTTATAAGGCAACCTGTTACGCCACTACCAGAAGTATCGTGGCTAGTATGGGCATCCCTGAAGATCGCTACACCGTGGGGTTTCAGAGTCGATTGGGCAAAGGATGGATAGAGCCGTTCTCTGATCATGTGATAGAAGATTTGGCCAAAAAAGGAGCCAAGAAGTTATTGGTCTTTTCTCCTGCATTTGTCGCAGACTGTTTAGAAACCACCATTGAAATTGGTGATGAGTACCAAGAATTGTTTGAAGAGCACGGTGGTGAAAAAGTACAACTCGTCCCCAGCTTGAATGATTCAGAAGCTTGGGTAGATTGTTTGGAGGCTTTGGTAAGGGGATGAGGGGATGAAGGGATGAAGTGATGTGTGTTAATGCCTGAATAAGCTTGACCGTTTTTTATCTCTTATTTCTGTTATTCATCTTTAGATACATCACTTTTTCTCAGAATTTTTTTTAAATCATGTCCTGTCATCTATGGCGTTCCAATACACTGGCAATTAGAATCTATCACATCATCAATGGTATTCGGATTATTATCATCGCAATATTGACCTTGATACACACATGAGTTGTCTTCAAAAGTAACTTCACTGTTATAATTGCAATAACCCATATAGGGACATCCCAAAATAATATCACTCACTGTTGTAAAAGATTTAATCTGCGAATAACCAACGCCTACACTATTCTGACAATATGCTTTTATAAAATACTTTGTAGATAATCCCAAACTCCTGTATCCGCTGTAAGACGAATAAAAAAATGTTTGCGGAAAATTTCCATAGCCGCCTAAGTAAGACGCCAAATTTTCAGTGTTCTCTTGGAACAATGAATCAGTTGAAAGGATAAAGCCATAATTGACAAACTCATTATACTGAGCTCCAGGAACTCCCGTGTATATAGTATCCAAGAACAACCTCAAATAAAACTCAAACTTATTGCTCGAATCTGGAATTGGATTATGACCTAAAGCATTGATTTGAATATTTCCCAGTTTAGGAACACATCCTCCCCAAGAAGGAACACCATCACACATGCATAGGGCTTTCCCATAACCTCCCGGAGGAATAGACGACCAACCATTTCCATTCCAATACATCAACTCACCGGGTGCACTTCCTGCGGGCATGCTGCCTCCTGAACGCTCCGCATATAAAGCGTACGGCACACTCATCATCTGTTGTGTACCCAAGTCCAATTCACCATTGCCTGCATTCATCAAAACATGCAAAAACTTGGCGCCATTGCCCCAATTGATGTTGTCAAATGTGCCAACAGAGGCTTGTCCTTGTCCTACATTCAAAACCACCAATCCCTGTGCATTGCTCGCGGTGGTGTGGCTTTCTTGATACACTACATTTCCTGTGGCGGTTGCATCATGGATTTTAAAAATCATGATCATCGAAGCGTTGCTCAAAACACTCCCATCCGCATTGCGCACCACCGCTTGGTAGGGAATGGATTGAGGGGATTGGGAAAGGAGGAATGAAGTGATGAGGGAAAGAAGGATGGAGGAAAAGAGTGTTTTCATCTTTGTTATTTCAGGCGAATATAAGGTTACACTCCAAAAGTACG
>JBDKGG010000143.1:0-50034 GCA_039798325.1 Bacteroidota bacterium | reverse complement strand
AGGATCTTTTTCTTTTGTTATAGAGAAAAAACACCATGAAGAAAATATTTGTATTGGCCAATTGTGGCACCTGTCAGCGCATTTTGAAGGACTTGGGAACCAAGACCAAGGGCTATGAAATTCAGGACATCAAGACCGAGAAAATTGCGGCCAAGGATTTGGACGAGATGAAGAAATTGGCGGGAAGCTATGAGGCGTTGTTCAGTCGCGTTGCGATGAAATACCGTTCCATGGGATTGAATGAAATGGAGTTGACGGAAAAAGATTACCGCAAATACATTTTGGAGGAGTACACGTTTCTAAAGCGCCCAGTGGTGGTGAACGGTGATCAAATCTTTATTGGCAATAGCAAGAAAGTTGTGGAGGCTGCGAAGGAGGGGATGTGAACCCCCTCTATCTACGCCTATATTTCGGCTGATTACCATGCCGTCGTTTTTGATTTCGGATATAAGAATGCACAATAGGTACCGCCTCATCGCCCAATGCCTTGGCCCAAAATCCATCTTGCCATTTGAAATGCTGCGATATCAAGTTGTTTTTATTGACAAAATAAGATGTACTTCCTTTTACTTGCTGCATAATTTTAGCCAATGCAACATTAGGGTTCAGCAGAAATAACGCATGCACATGATCTTGCATTCCATTGATTACACGGACAGGGCATCCCATTTTCTCAAATTGCTCTCGCATGTGTTGATGGATTTCATGTTCAACTTCACGGTGTATCAAAAAATTCCTGTATTTGGTGGACCATCCCGCGTGGATCCAAATACGAACATAAGAGTTGGGCATAGCGCAAATATTTATCGCAAAACTATTTCGCAGAAATTCTCAAGCCCAAAATTGAAGCCTATAAACTATGGGTATCTCAAGCCACTGCTATTCACATAATACCCTGAGCGGGAAGAACACTTCATTCCCGTGGACTTCAGTCTATTCTATCCCCTTTATCCCCGTGGGCTTCAGTCCACGGCTCACCTATTCTCCGTGGGCTGAAGCCCACGGCCAAGCTGAAGCCCACGGCCTCATCCTTACCTTTGCCTCCCATGTCCTCAAAAACCATCGCCCACTTCCTGCTCCTAGCCGTTGCACTCATCTACAGCGCCAACTATGTTTGGGCCAAGGAGGTGATGCCCCATCCGATTCCGCCCAACGCGTTTATTCTATTGCGCGCGGCTGGTGCTACTGCTTTGTTCTGGATTTTTCTTAAAAAATATTGGATTCTTCCTTCCCGTCAAGACCTTGCACGACTCGCACTTTGCGGTCTGTGCGGGGTGACCATCAACCAACTCTTCTTCTTCAATGGCCTCGCCATTACCGCTCCCCTCCATGGCGCAATCATCATGATCCTCACCCCCATTATCGTTACCTCTTTCTCCATTTTCGTGTTGAAACAAAAGACAACTTGGACTCAATGGTCGGGTATTGGCATTGGTCTTTTGGGCGCAATTGGTTTTATCGGTTATGGCAAAAACAATCCGATGAGCGGTGCTTCTGCATTGGGCGACCTTTTCATCCTCATCAATGCCGTCTCCTATAGCTTCTACCTCATCATGGTCAAACCGCTCATGTCCAAATACCACCCGTTGAGCATCATCCCTTGGGTGTTCACCTTTGGGTTGATGGGCGTTCTTCCTTTCGGCTGGTCTGAACTTTCGCAAAACATAACTTGGAACCTTAATCCCCATCAATGGGCCATCGTGGCTTTTGTCGTGGTGTGCGTTACTTTCCTGACCTACCTCTTCAACATCCTCGCCATCCAAAAACTGTCTCCCACCCACGCGGGCGTTTACATCTATTTGCAACCTCCCATCGCCGCTATCTTCAGCGTATGGGCAGGTTTTCCAGTGGCTGATTTATTCAGCATCCCAAAAATCACATTCACAGCGATGATCATCCTAGGTGTCATTGCTGTGAGTAGAAACGGAAAGTGATCTTGTTAAAAAAGCTCTATGTCTTAAGCGTTAATCATTTCACAATTAACTTGCGTACATGATTTCTAAGAAAAAAATTATAGCTCTCCTTTTATTTATTTTATCTTTTAATACAATTCTTTTCGGCCAATGGCGATCCTCAACACCCTATGCAGGGACATTGCAAGACATTGTCTTTGTTGATCGTCAAACAGGTTATGCCTGCGGTCAAGCTGCCGGTGTAGGGTCTTGTACCAGCACCGCTTCCATCTTAAAAACAATGGATGCCGGAAAAAACTGGACCCGAATGAATACAGGAACCAGTGTCCAAATGAATAAATTGTTCTTTCTCGATGCCTACACGGGTTGGGCCATAGGCGCTTCAAGCACGGTGATCAAAACCACAGATGGGGGTGTAAACTGGAGCACGCAGACAACAGGAATCGGTACAGGGCTCAACGATATTCACTTTCCAACCGCTACTACGGGTTTTGTAGTCGGACCCAGCGGCGCATTGCGCAAAACGACCAACGGAGGTTCTTCTTGGACCACAATCGCTTCTGGCGTCACCACTACACTAAATGGCGTTTACTTTGTGAATGCCAATACGGGATTCATCGTAGGTGCCAACGGAGTGGTGAAAAAAACCACCAATGGCGGAACTTCCTGGACTACTATTTTTTCAGGAACCGACTACTTCAAATCGGTTTATTTCAGCGACGCCAACCACGGCATCATCATGACTCCCTATAAATTTTACATCACTGAAAATGGTGGGTCTTCTTGGACTTCTGTTGACGGTGATCCATCATGGTTGATTCTTAAAATGAAATTTGTCGCTCCACTCATTGGCTTTGCTGTTTCCGATCCAGGTTTGTTATTAAAAACAACGGATGGCGGTTATACCTGGAGCACCGCGGCTTTAGATCCCTCTGCCTCATGGCTATCGTTGTCTTTCATTGACGATCAAAACGGTTGGGTTTGCGGGAATATTGCTCAAATTGACAAAACAATAAATGGGGGAACATCTTGGACCAATTGTAACATTGGTCTGAGCACGCGCATCCTAAGTCTTCATTTTAAAAACAGAACCACTGGTCTCATGGTGGGATACAATGGCAAATTGTACCGAACAGAAAATGCAGGTCTCACTTTTACCAAACAGCCCACTGGCGTTGACAAAACGCTGCTTTCCGTCCAGTGGATTGATGATTTGCATGCTCTAGCAGTAGGTGATTCTGGAACGATTCTCAAAACATACGACGCAGGAATCAGTTGGTCTAAAATACAACACAATTTTAACTATGTCATGGACGACATCTGGGTGGTGGATTCGCTTTATGCATACATCGCTATGGGCAATGGCCGTGTACTCAAAACCACTGATGCTGGTGAAACCTGGACCTATCAAACCACCACTTCCACCATTCCCTTCACGTGCATCCATATGCTCAACCGAGATGTGGGAATGGTTGCCGGAAGCAATGAAGTGTATAAAACAACCAATGGCGGTTTGTCTTGGATTCCGATGAATACCGGAATCCTTTTAAACACGGGAATTGAAGATGTTTGGATGATTGATGAAAACATCGCCTATGTCGGAAGTGGTTTTGGAAAGGTTCACAAAACCCTCAATGGCGGGACCTTGTGGGAAGGGATTTTCCCGACTTCCAATACCAATGCGGAGATTGACCAAATGCAATTCTTTAGCGAAAACGAAGCGTTCTTTTCTCGTCTCAGTAGCCAAAGCAGAACCATTGATAGTTGCGTCAACATTGGTTCTGAATCCACCGCTTGCCTAGCCAACAATGGTGGGATGAACACCATTCATCTGCCCGAATATGGTTGGGGATTTGCCGGAGGCGGTTTGCAAGGAGTATTTCACACGTTGCAACAAAGTACAATATACAATTGCCGATTACAAGACACCAGTTATTGTTCAGGCAGCAAAATACTCGTTGGTTTCAACGCCACAGGACTTATGTTGAGTACCCATGTCTTCACTGCTCAATTGAGCGATGCCAACGGCAGTTTTGCTAATCCAACCAATATCGGAACATATACATTGATGATGCCCACAGCGATGGCATCTGGAGTGATTACTTGCACGCTTCCTACCATGGCCAATGGAACACATTACCGTGTTCGAGTCATCTGTGACAATCCTGCCATGACCAGTCCAGACAATGGATATGATGTACGCATTATCAGCAGCCACACACCTTCATTGACTTTGATGGTTAATGAAAATGGGGATTGCAATGAAAAGAACTATACCGTACAAGCCATTCCTCAAAATGGTGGCATTTTCCCAATTTACACTTGGCAAATCAATGGACAAACACAAAATGGCTTTTCACCCATGTACAACTACAGCAATGTTCAAGACACCATTCAATTGAATGTCAGCATGAACAGCTCTTTGCTTTGTGTGACAACCGATAACCCATCTGCCTCGGTGGAATTATTGCCCGGAACGGGAAATCCCAACGTGCAGCTTGGAGAAGACATGGCTGTTTGCCTCAACTCTTCAGTTATTCTTGAAAACAACACGGCTGGTTCTCCGGAATGGACCATCAATGGTGAATTGTACAGCAATACCGCCAATAGCATCGAATGGATCGCAACCCACGATGCACAAATCACGTTGACCATTACAGACGGCTATGGCTGTCAAGGATCAGACACACTTGCGGTTATTGCTCAATCTTTACCCACTGCAGATTGGAGCATCGATGATGTTTTTTGCGCAGATGACAGCGCCGTCTTTTCTGTTGACGTAGATTCTACAGTCACCATTACTGGATTCTCCATACCTGATATCGTCAGCATTGCGCCTACGCAATACCTCATTCCCAATGCCACGAGCGGAATCCTGATTGCTTATCTGACAGACGATAACAATTGTTCAAATTTAGATACAACATCCTTTTCCATCTCAGACCAGCTCTCACTTGACTTATCCGTATACAGCATTCCTTGCGAAGGCGATAGCGCTATCTTGATGTTATCTACAGATGAAAACATTATTCAATGGAGCGAAAACAATATTGACTCCCTCGGAAATCAATTGTACGCATTCCCATTAACAGATTCTCTAACCATAACCGCGTCGGTTACCAACGGTGATGGTTGTACCGAAAGTCAAAGCGTTTTCGTTGATCCTTTTGCGATTCCAACATTAATTCTTCCCGAATCCGTTTCGCTGTGCTTGGGTGATACCGCATCTTTTGTCATTCCCAACAACAATCTCAATTTGACGTGGGAAGACAATCCTAGCATTGCCTCCATGGATAGCATTGCATTCGCTGTGTTCCCCATTGAAGATACCGACTTCACAATTTCAGCCTCAGACAGCAATGGCTGTTTCACCTCAGCCACGATATTATTGGATGTACTTCCTTTGCCTGAGACTCCCATTTTGGAATTGAACAACAACGTCCTCTACTTCATTAACAACAATAGCCTATGGGTGGATTGGTACATGAATGGAGACCTCTTGTTGAGTTCTATTGTGGACTCTTTTGAGTTAAACACCAACGGAAACTACCAAGTAATTGTTACCAATGACAACGGGTGTTCCGTCACCTCTGATATCTTCATTGTTGAATTGGTCAGTATAGTTGAAACGGATGCAACCCAAATTGAGTGGATGTACCATAATCACCAACTTATCCCAAGTGTTACAATTTCCTCTCCTGTAGATATTGTATTGTTAGACAACTCGGGGAAACGTGTTTGTGAGATCAATCAAGGTCAATCTCCTATTGCATTGTCGATTGATATATCAACAGGAATCTACATCTTACAATATCATGGGAATGGATTACAAGGGGTGACCAAGCTATTTATTCCATAAAGTTATAGGAATAAAAAACATTAACTCATTGTAACAAAAGGGGATGCGTTTCTATGCGCATAACCTTTTCTTGTGTGGCCATAAAAAACAACTTCCCTTTGCGACATGTTTGTCAAATCATTTGGAAGTGCCGTTTTTGGAATTGATGCCAATACCATCACCATCGAAGTGCAAGTAGAGCGCGGTGCTCACTTGATGATGGTTGGTTTGCCGGATACTGCAGTTAAGGAATCCATGCAGCGCATCAGGGCCGCGTTGAGTAATTTGGGGTACAAGAATCTCGTGAGGAACATTACCATCAACATGGCGCCTGCAGACTTGAGGAAGGAAGGAGCTGCTTATGACTTGCCTGTGGCGTTGGCGATGTTGGCAGGTACCGAACAAATGCTGTTTGATGAGCTGGATCAATATATCATCATGGGAGAGCTGTCCTTGGATGGATCCTTGCGGTCCATCAAGGGGGCTCTGCCTATGGCATTGCAGGCAAAAAAGGAAGGTTTTAAGGGCATTATCCTTCCTGCTTGCAACGCCGAAGAAGCCGCCATCGTCGATGGCATTGATGTCCTACCTGTAAATACACTCACAGAAGTTGTTGACTTTTTTAACAACGAAAAGAAAATCACTCCTTTACAGTCCAGCCTGACACAATTGCTCTCCACCACCATCAACCGTTATCGGCTGGACTTCAAAGATGTCAAAGGGCAAATGAATGTCAAGCGGGCCTTTTTGATTGCTGCGGCAGGTGGACACAACCTCCTGCTCATCGGACCTCCCGGCGCCGGCAAGACCATGTTGGCCAAAAGACTACCCTCTATACTTCCCCCACTCTCCATGCAAGAAGCACTGGAAGCGACCAAGATTCACAGCGTGGCTGGCAAGCTCAGAAACAAGTATGGGTTGATTGTTGAACGCCCTTTTCGAAGCCCGCACCACACCATCTCGGATGTCGCCCTCGTGGGTGGGGGAAGTATTCCACAACCCGGAGAAATATCTTTGGCCCACCATGGGGTGTTGTTCTTGGATGAATTGCCTGAATTCAAAAGAACGGTACTAGAAGTATTGCGGCAACCTTTGGAAGACCGGGTAGTAACCATTTCGCGCAGCAAATTCTCTGTAGATTTTCCTGCAGGCTTCATGCTCATTGCCTCAATGAATCCGTGTCCCTGTGGTTACTACAACCACCCCGAAAAAGACTGTGTCTGCGCTCCCGGTGTGGTACAGCGGTATTTGAATAAAATCAGTGGTCCCTTATTGGACCGGATTGACTTGCATGTGGAAGTCACGCCGGTTGCCTTTGACGAATTAACGGCGCAAGTGGAGGAGGAAAGTTCAGATAAAATCAGAGAGGCTGTCATTGCCGCGCGTTGTATTCAATTGCAACGTTGCAATATGCCCAACGCCAATCTCCAGAGCCAAGATTTGAAAAAACATGCGGCTTTGAATCAAACATGTCAAGGGATTTTAAAAACGGCCATGGAACGCTTAAAACTATCAGCACGATCCTACGACCGCATTATTCGGGTAGCTAGGACCATTGCGGATTTGGAGGCATCGCCGCAGATCCAATCCCACCACATCGCTGAAGCCATCAACTACAGAAGTTTAGACCGCGAGAATTGGTCGGGTTAAGCTTTTGATGTAAATTTCACCCATGCTTTGGGGTTTCACTTTACGCACACGCATTTACCTTTCCATGTTGGCCATCTTGGCGTTGGCATTCTTGGTCACAGGTATCGTGGCCATTTACAGTGACATCGAACAAAACAAAGCCTTCAAACAAGAGGCCCTGGAACGTAAAGAAAAATCAGTTCGTGCATCACTCGATTACTTTCTCATTCATGAAGGCGGACACATGTCTCCAGATAGTGTTGCATTCAAATTTGCTGATAAAATCTGTGAGCTCGCCGATGTTCACCAAATGTTCATCGGGCTTTTCGATCTCCGTGGTGAATACCTGATCTCCAACAATAGTGCTTACCTGGACTCTCTGGCCATACCGCAGTCCGTGCCCAACCCCATTCTCACAAGCATCCAAAATGGATACGATAAAAAATTGCTTTTCGAAGAATATACCCACGAAGGCTATACCCTGGCTTATTGGCTGTTTCGGGACATCGATGGCCACCCCATCGCCATCATTGCCATGGACTATTCCAATGCCGACGAAGAATCCAAAGATGTCAAAGACTTCCTTCTTGGTGTAACCGGTTCCTACTTGGTTCTCTTCTTCATTGCCGCCGTTATTGCCTTCATCTTATCCCGGTACATCACCCGCTCCCTGCGAACCATTGCCCAACGGATGAAGTCCACCGATCTGACAGAAAACTTTGAACCCCTTCACTGGGAGTACAAAGATGAAATTGGAAATCTTGTTGTTGAATACAACAAGATGCTTTCCGTTCTCAAAACCAGCGCAGATCAATTGGCCGAGAAAGAAAGAGAGGGAGCTTGGCGGGAAATGGCTCAACAAATTGCCCACGACATCAAGAATCCGCTCACACCCATGCGGCTCAGGGTTCAACACCTCAAAAGGCAATTTGATCAAGAAGACCGCGATCAATTTAAAAACCATCTCTCCGTTTTTATCCAAACCATGACCGAGCAGATTGACGCTTTGGCCAATATTGCCAATACCTTCAGTCAATTGGCCCGCACGGAATCTTTGGACCTTGAAAAAATCAATCCAATCCTATTCTTTGAATCCCTTATCCCGTTTTATAAAGATGAAGATTGCGCCATCGAAGTACACCACCGAAATCCGCAACTGTTCATCTTTGCCAACCACAATGCCCTACACCGCATCGCAACCAATCTCATCACCAATGCCATTCAAGCCAAGAAAGAGAATGCTTCAATAAAAATTCAAATCACCATTGGATGTCATTTCGATAAAATTTTTATTGCCATTCAAGACAACGGATGTGGCATTCCGGAGAACATGATGGGACAACTTTTTCAACCCAAATTCACTACAAAAAAAACCGGATCAGGATTGGGGTTGGCAACAGCCAAAGCCTTGATTGAAAAAATGAATGGCCGAATTTTTTGCAAAAGCCGTCACTTAAAAGGAACTACTTTCTACCTGGTATTTCCTATACTTGACGATGAGTTGGGTAAATGATGGGACGAGAAGGAGCAGCATCCATGGCAAAAGAAGGTGGTTGTAAATAAAGACAATACACTCCATCCGATATTTCATTCTTTACAAAAATCATTTCAGAAATGGTCGCCTCTTTTCTTGGATTTTCAGGATAGCCCCAAAAAGCATAGTGACAAGCCAATCGGCCCTCATCTTCCTCGCGATCCACACTGGGCAAATCAACCAAGAGATGTTTCACCCCCAACCGATTCAGCTCAACTCCCACTTGAGACTCTAAATAAGGAAAATTGGAGCTGCTATAGTTCCGCAATTTCTTTTCATCTTCATTGGGAAGGGTTCTGATGATCAATGCCTCTGGCCGATGATTCTCCAATGCTTGTTGTATTTGAGACCATCGGATAACATGATCGTCTTCCATTTTCTCCGGTGTTACGGTCAACAGCAAAGCATGCCCACAATAGGGTCCTTTCCACTCTGAGATGGGAAATTGATTTAAATCGATGTGACCATAGGTCTCGGTATGCGTTCCGTGTCCATGAGGATTAAAGAAAACATTAAAAAAATTAACCTTACCTCCTTTTGCAACACTCCCAATAAAACCATTCTCCATGACTGGAGAAAAAGTCGGAGCGTCGACATACCAAGCTCTTGGACCCTGAGGAGACAATGGGATAGACAAATCCATTGGCTTGGTAAAATCAGCCTCCCATGCTTGACCAAGATGATCATAACACAACTTCATCGGGCAATGAATTTTGATGCGTCCACGGGTTGTCCTGAATGCCAAAGTTCAAAATGTAGCGGCATCGGCGCGGCGCCCCCTTTTGAGGCCAAAACCAATCCAATGGCTTCGCCACCAAAAACTAAATCTCCTCCTTGATGCGTCACTTGTCCCAAATGGCGGTAGATGGTTACCCAGCCATCTCCATGGCTCAAAACCATTTGATATCCTCCTCCCACAACTGGATGAATACTGATGATGCGGCCATCTGCAACAGCCAAAACTGGCGTCCCAACCGTCGATGTAATATTCACCCCAAATGCAGAAGGATCTGAATGCTTACTCACTGAACCTTGCAATGGCACAATAAACTCTTGTCGAGAAAAGACCAGGGGTCGCGCACTTTTCTTGTCTCGCATTTCAATATCATACAATGAATCAGCTTCTGTCCACTCCAGTTTGGTGGTTTTCATTTCGGAGGTGTCCACGGCATGTCGAACAATATCACCCGCCAAAATGGTTTGAACACTCTCCAAATACGATTGATTCTGTTTCAGCGCTCGGCTCAATGAATCCGCTTTAATCCTCGCATCCCGCGCTTGCTCACGGTATTCAATATCAACATACCCGGGGACCAAATACACTTTCAACGGAGTAAAAGCCACCAACAAATAAATGATAAACCCAAATACCAAAAGCAATCCACCAAACATCACAATCAAGTTCATGGGGGTAAGAGAGTAGCTGAACCGCTCTTCAAAGGTGTTTTCATTCAATACCGTCAGCCTGAAACGAGACTTCAGTTTCTTGAGTAATTTTCTCCTTCTTGGACGGCGTTCCCTTTTCATTGAAAAATTCAGAATTCCTACAAATTAAAGCAGGAAAATGAAATAAATTTGGACTTTTAGGGTTTTATCCAATTTTTAATGACCAAACAAAACATCGCCTATCCATTCCTGCTAGTCATAACACTGATTAGTTTTTGGGCTTGTACCAATAAAAAGGACGGGGTAGCTTATCGCGCTTATCACAATACCACTGCGCATTACAATGGTCATTTCAACGCGGATCAGGCCATGATCCAAGCAGAAACAAAAATTCGTTCCAACACCATCGAGGACTTTGACAGCATCCTTTCTGTTATTGCATTGGGCAGTCCTGAAGGGGCACAAACGGCATTGGAAGATTTGGAACGAGTAATTGCCAAATCAGAAAAGGTCATTCAAAAACACACCATCACCGGAGAACAAAAGAAGAGCATCAAAAAGCCCTACTTCAATAGATGGATTGATGAAAACTACATCCTTTTGGGTAAGGCGCATTTCTACAAAAAAGAATATGATATTGCTGAAAAGCTGTTTCAATTTGTTTACAAAAAATATCCTGATCCCAATGCGGTGGCCATGGGTGCAGCTTGGTTATCCATCACTTTGATGACCCAAGAGGAATATGCCAAAGCCCTCCAAATTCTCTCCAAAGAAGAATTGAACCCCACGGCCTTGGATCCGAAAACCAAGGTTTTTTACCACTCCACTTTGGCTGAGCTCTACATCAAAACAAGAAAATGGGAAAAGGCCAAAGAGCAGCTGAATAGCGCCCTTGCAGCCACCAAAAAGAAAAAAGAAAAAGCCCGTTTGTATTTCGTCTTGGGCCAGGTCTATGAACATTTGGAGGAATTCAGCAGCGCACAAAATCAATACATCAACACCTTACAATCCAAACCGAATACCGAACTCGACTTTCAGGCAAGGATGAAAAAGGCCTTGAACGCCATTCGAAACGGATCCAGTTCACTGATTGCTCGCCAAGAGTTATTGGAGATGTTGGAAAACACAAAATACGCCGACTATAAAGACCAAATTTATTTCACGCTTGCGCTCATGGAGCAAGAGCAAGGTCGTTTAACCGAGGCCAAACAGTTGTACAATAAGTCCATCCGATCCAGTAAAAAGAACAAAAAGCAAAAAGGAAAATCTTTCCTCAACCTTGCGGATTTGCATTTTGATGATCAAGAATATGTTTCTGCGCAAAGTGCCTACGACAGTACACAAAAATGGATCGACCCCAAGCATCCCCGCATTGAGGAAGTGAAAGGAAGGGCAAAAAGCCTAACAGAGTTGGTCACTTATCTCAACGCCATTGAGGCGGCTGACAGTCTAACCCGCATCTGCGCACTCGATCCGCCGGCTCAATTGAATGAGATGAAAAAAGTGCGTGAAATCTTGATCGCCAAAGAAACGGCCAAACGTGCAGAGGATGCACGAATAGCAGCGGAAAGACAAGCTGAAGCACTGGCCAACAGCATTCCTGGCGGTTTTTGGTGTTACAACAAAGAACAGCGCACAAAAGGGTATGAGGAATTTCTATCGTTATGGGAAGACCGTCCCTTGAAAGACAATTGGCGTTGGAGCAGCAAATTGGCGCAGATGAATGATGTGCCCGATGAGCGACCCAATGCGGTGACCGAGGGGGCTGAAAATACAGACAATGGCGTAGAAAAAAGCGTTGCTACCGCAGACGATTTGTGGCTCTCATTGCCCTGCAAAGACCAAAAGGCCATGAATGCCCTGACCTTGGGAAGAGAGGAAGGATACTACAAAGCTGGTTTGGTGTATAAGGAAGACTTAAATGACCCTTCAAGTGCCATTCAAATTTGGGATAAATCACTCACTGCATTAAAAGACAACGACTACACCCCACTGACTTATTACCAAATCTATCGCACCTATTGGAACATAGAGCAATTGGGCTCTGGCAAGATTAAATCTTGTTCTACGTGCAATTCTGGGTACTGGGGCAATCAAATCAAATTAAAATATCCCGGGTCAGAGTGGGCTCGATTTGTAGAGGACCCCAACGCCAAAGATGAAAACGAAGTGAAAAAAGCCAACGAGTTGGCCGGATATGAAGAAGTGTATCAATTGTATGCCAGGCGTTATTACCCAGAAGCCATGACGGCTTGCAACAAAGTTTTACGGGAGGATACCACCAATCACCTCATCTGTAAATACAAAATCCTCAGAGCCGTTTGTGTAGGGTATGTAGATGCCATGGCCGGACTCAGTGATCAATACCAAGAAGCATTGAAGGATGTGGTCAAAGATTGTCCCGGTACTCCCGAGGCAGAGAAAGCGCAAGAATTGCTCATGCCCTTTGCCCCCAAAACGGAAAAAACTCCTGAGCCAACCAATAACCCTGCTCCCGAAATCACTTTTCAATTCGATGAAACTGTCGAACATTATTTTGCCATCGAAATTCCTCTGAGTACCCCTAATATCAACAGCTACAAAGCCATCATGGCAGACTATATTCAGAAGTTTTACGCCTCCAATAAACTCACCGTTACCGGCAACATGCTCAACCCTGAGACCCAGTTGCTGATGACCAAAAGTTTCAAAAAACTATCTGACGCTCAAGATTTTATGAGTACCTTCGCCATGAACACCAATGAAGTTAAAGAAATTCACGAAAAACAATTTCAGTATTTCTTGATTTCAAAACAGAATTATGTTCAGTTATTTAAGATTAAAAGTTTAGACAGTTACAAAAAGTTTTACCAAGAAAATTATCCGAAATAAAATGAAAATGTCAAGAACCCCTGAAAACCCCGTGGATACTTCCATCAACCGTATCGTTGAAGGGACATCAATCAAAGGCGACATCAAATGCGAAAGCAATATTCGCATCGATGGTATTTTTGTTGGTGATTTGATTACCAAAGGTCGTTTGGTAGTAGGACCCAATGGAAAAATCGAAGGCAATGTCACTTGTCAAAACGCGGAATTGGAAGGTCAAATCAAAGGCAAAATTCAGGTTCAGCAATTGCTAACATTGAAATCTACCGCCAAGGTTGATGGAGACATGGTTACGGATAAATTGGCCATTGAGCCTGGTGCTACTTTTACAGGTAATTGCAGCATGGGCAATAAAATCAAGGACATCAAAATTGATGCTCCACAGGATGCCAAAGCCGCCGTTTAATTCTAGCTTCATCAAATATGCGAGTATGGCCACCCAAATGGCCATCATTATGCTCGTTTTTATTGGCCTCGGAAGATACTTGGATGGTCCTAATCAAAAGACCTATACCTTGATTGGGGCAATTCTCGGCGTAACGCTATCCATGTATTCTATCATCAAATCCCTCATGAAACCGCAATGAAAACAAAACCACTAACAGGTGTTTACCTCAGCATTATTTTGTGTGCGATATTGTTTTTAATTCAACCCTTGGGTTGGATAACCGGCGGTGTGCTTTCTGCCATCATGGGATTCATTGTGACTTTCGGCATCATCACTTGGTTCTTTTCAAAAGCCATGATGAATGCGAAAAATGGGAAAGTTTGGATCAATCAATTTTTGGCTTCTATTGCCATCAAAATGTTCGCAACGTTGTCCTACTTGACCATCTTTCTTTACCTAAATAAAGATTGGGCAACCACCCAAAAATTGCAACTGGCCATCGGTGCTTTTTTTATCTACATCGCCTACACGGTCTTGTTGGCCAATACCAAGCCTAACGCGGAATAAATTTCTTTTTCGCGGTCAAAACAACAATCACCGCCAAAGCATCATAGAGAAGATCCATCAACTCCCCGGAACGATACGATGTGAGTCCACTTTGCATGATTTCTAAGGAAATCGCATACCCCATTAGGTACAGAAACAGGGCAAAACCCGAAGGAGCTTTTTTCCATGGGAAAAGCAACCACAGCACCGTCAAAGTTCCGAACAAAATAAAATGAGCCAGTTTGTCCATGCCTATCCAACCGGACCAATCCCAAGCTTCATTCTTGGGAACTTGCACCAGGTGAAGCACCAAAACAAAAAAGGTTGCTACTGGAGCAACCTTGTTATTTCTTAGCCAAGACAACATGCCGTTACAAAGAAGCCTCGTATGCTGCGGCATCCATCAAACCACTCATGTCAAATCCAGCGTCTAACTGAACCTTGATCATCCATCCTTCACCATAAGGGTCCTCATTCACCAAGGCTGGATTGGCTTCCAAGGCTGGATTCACTTCCAACACCTTTCCTTTTACCGGCATAAACAAGTCAGAAACTGTTTTAACCGCCTCAACAGTACCAAATACCGCATGCTCATCCAAAGACTCTCCTGCTGTTTCGATTTCTACAAACACAATATCACCCAATTCTCCTTGAGCAAACGCTGTGATTCCTACTGTGGCTACATCACCCTCGATACGAACCCACTCGTGATCCTTGGTGTACTTTAATTCTGCTGGATAGTTCATAAAATTTTTCGTGTGGGGTAAAAATAGGACATTATATTCGAACTCCCTGCGAATACCGCAAAAAATCATGAAATCCTTTTTCCCTCATCAAATGAGCATCACTTCCCTTCTTCTGTTGGCCTTGATAGGCTTGTTGGCCGGAATCATCAGTGGTTTTGTTGGCATCGGTGGTGGAATGATTATGGTTCCTGCCATGATCTATTTTTTCCATTACAATCAATTTCAAGCCCAAGGCACCAGCTTGGCCGTTTTGATGATGCCGGTTGGAATTTTTGCAGTAATCAATTATTATCAAGCAGGGCATATTCAATTCATCCCCGTCATCGCCATCGCGGCAGGATTTGTTATTGGAGCGCTACTCGGAAGCCGATGGGTGCTGGGCATGGATATTCAAAAGGTAAAGCTGGTATTTGGTTTATTCATGCTACTCATGTCCTGTAAAATCTCTTGGGACGCCTATCAAAAAATATACAATCCCACTGTGGAGGAAAAAAAAAAGGGGACTAACGTCCCCTTTTGATATTCAAAAGCAAAATTATTTCTTGCCTTTTTTAGCAACTTTCTTAGCAGGCTTAGCCACTTTTTTAGCAGCCTTTGGAGCTGGCTTAGCAGCTTTCTTAGCAGGCTTAGCCTTCTTTGGCTCTTCCTTTACTTCGATTGCGCTATCCAACAATTTTGAAGAGCTAACGTTGAACACTTGAGCAATTTTCTCAAGAGTTAACAAAGTGATGTTACGGCCTTTCTCGATGCGGTAAGCATTGGACTTGTCCAATCCTACAACATCACCAAATACCTCTAAGGTCATTTTTTTCTTCTTGCGAAGAGCACGGATACCGGCTCCGATAGAAGCCAAGTAAGCCTTTTCATTGAATTTTTGTGCCATTTTATTTTTTGTTTTCGGTTACAATAAACAAAGATACAAATATTTCATTTTGATACAACTATTTTTCCCACTTGTCCACCGCCACCGTAGCCACAGCATTGCCAATGACATTGGTTGCTGAGCGTCCCATATCCAACAAATGATCCACGCCCAAAAGCAAAACCAAGCCCGCCTCAGGAATGCCAAAAGACGCTACAGTTCCAGCTATCACCACCAACGAAGCCCTTGGCACGCCTGCGATTCCCTTGCTCGTTATCATTAAAGTCAACAGCATGGTCACTTGATCTCCAACAGAAAGTTCTATCCCATATGCTTGTGCAATAAACAAACTGGCAAAGGTCATGTACATCATGCTTCCATCCAGGTTAAATGAGTATCCCAGAGGCAATACAAAACTCACGATTCTATTTCTACAGCCAAACCGCTCCAATTGCTCCAACATCTTGGGATAGGCTGCCTCACTGGATGCCGTTGAAAAAGCCAAAAGCAACGGTTGTTTTAAATGACCAAGCAATACTTTTATCTTTGACTTTAATAACAACCAACCTACACCAATAAGAATCAACCAGAGTAAAGCCAAACCAGAGTAAAACTCTCCAATAAACGTGGCGTATGTCGCCAATACTCCTACTCCCTTCTTAGCGATAATGGCCGTTATGGCGGCAAAGACAGCAAAAGGAGCCACGTACATAACGAACGTCGTAATCTTCAACATCACATGCCCTATGGCATCCATGGCTTTGATTAAACCATCCGCCTTCTCTCCCATAGATGCCGCTCCAACTCCAAAAAGCAGAGCAAATACTACAATCTGCAAGATTTCATTCTTGGCCATTGCATCCATGACACTCGATGGGAAAATATGCGTGACAAAACCTTTTAGGGTGATGGCTTGATGCTCTAACCCAATGCTTGCTGTTTGATCCGGCATTTCCAACTGCAGTTGATGACCGGGCTGATACAAATTGACCAAAACCGCTCCCAAAGCCAGTGAAATCAAGGATGCTGAGAAGAACCACAACAGTGTTTTTCCACCTATCCTACCCACAGCCTTGAGGTCGCCCAACTTGGCCACACCAGCAACCAAAGTCGCAAAAACCAATGGCGCAATAATCATCTTAATCAGTCGCAAAAACACCTCCGTGAATATGCTCAAGATCTCTAATATTTGAGCCAATGTCGAATTCATCTTGGATTCCCGATTGGCATCCGATACAACTTGCTCTTTGAGATCCACTTGCTTTTCATGCGCCCACTTCAAAGCCGCATCATACTTTTGATCATCGGTCAATGCAGAATCCAGGGCAATGGATTCCAGAGTTTGCTGGACCGCTTGCTGATTTGCCCCTAAATTCTGAGACATCTTTTGCCATGCCTCAGCCTTGGAAAGTGCGTTAGATGGGGGGTAAGAAACATTGAGCCATGCGCCAAAAACAATCCCCAACAAAAGGGCGATAAATATCCATTGAGTAAGATTGATCTTTTTCATTCAGGAGTAGATTACCCCACGAATATAGGTCAATATGCCCGCTGGTTGCGCCCTTCCATGTAATTTATGAACGCCTGATTCACCACCTTGTTTCCGCCAGGTGTGGGGTAATTTCCAGTAAAGTACCAGTCTCCTTGGTGATTGGGGCAGGCCTGATGAAGACCTTCTATACTTTGATAAATGATTTTCACTTTGGCCTTCAAATCCGCTGGTGTCAACAGTTCAGCAATCTTCTCATTGATCTCCTCAACTGAAAATGTATCGTACACCTCTTTCACATAATTCTTCACCTGCTCCTTGGGCAATTCTTGTTGTTCCAAGCATTTGCGGTAAACCAAATCCAAAACAGCTGTAGTCCCTCTCTCTTTGTGTAGCGCTACACAGGCCTGAAAAGCAATAAAATCACCCATCTTGGCCATATCAATTCCATAACAATCAGGGTATCTAATTTGTGGTGCGGAAGAAACAACAATGATTGTCTTTGGAGACAACCGATCCAAAATACGCAGTATCGATTTCTTAAGTGTTGTTCCGCGAACGATTGAATCATCAATCACCACCAAATGATCCTGATTGGGCACCACTGCACCATGGGTAACATCATAAACGGAAGACACCATCTCGTCCCGTGCAGAATCTTGGGTAATGAAGGTTCTCAACTTCACATCCTTCAATACAATTTTCTCGATGCGTGTTCGGGTCAATATGATTTTCTCGATTTCAGATTTGTTAATTCCGCTGCCTGCCTGCAACAGCTTTTCAATCTTCTTTCGATTGTCCTCATCCTCCAACTCTTTGATCATACCGTAAAAAGCCGTCTCCGCAGTATTGGGTATGAAAGTAAACACGGTTTTATCCGTATCGTGCTCTACCGCCTCTAAAATAGCAGGAACCACGTTTCTCCCCAATTGCTGACGCTCTTTGTAAATGTCTTTGTCATTGCCCTTAGAAAAATAAATACGCTCAAAGGAACATGGTGCCAATGCTTTTGGCTCACGAACTTCTTTCAAAGAGGTTTGTCCATCTTTCTTAATGATCAATCCATAACCGGCAGGAATTTCTTTTATATCATCGGCATCAATATAAAATGCACTTTGAATGGGCGTCTTTTCACTGGCCACTACCACAATCTCCTCATCCTCATAGAAAAACGCCGGGCGAATTCCATTGGGGTCTCTCACTACAAAGGCATCACCATGCCCAAACATTCCGACCATCGCATAACCCCCATCCCATTCTCTTGACGCTCTGGACAATACGCGCTGAACATCCAAATGCTTCGCAATCAAATCCGAAATTTGAACATTGGTATACCCTTGAGACTTGAATCGCTCAAAGAGCAGCTGATTCTCTTCATCCAAAAAGTGGCCAATCTTCTCCATGGCCGTCACTGTATCTGCTTTCTCTTTGGGGTGCTGACCCAACTCAACCAATAGAGAAAACAACTCATCGACATTGGTTAAATTAAAGTTTCCCGCCAAAACCAAATTCCGCGTCATCCAGTTGTTTTGACGGAGAAATGGGTGGCAGTTCTCGATGCTATTTCCTCCAAAAGTTCCATAACGCAAATGACCCAAAAAAACTTCGCCGGTAAAAGCAAAATTCTCTTTGAGAAAAGCGCTGTCTTTGATCAATTCAGGACTATTCTTCTCCAAATCAGCAAAGCGAGCCATCACTTTAGAAAACACATCGCGTATGGGCTGAGAATCATTGCTTCTAATGCGGCTGATGTATTTTTTTCCGGGATCAATGTCCAACTTAATATTGGCCAAGCCTGCACCATCTTGTCCGCGGTGGTGCTGCTTTTGCATCAATAAATACATTTTATTGAGGCCGTAAAATGCTGTTCCGTATTTCTCGGTGTAATGTTGAAGAGGCTTCTTCAATCTGAGGAGTGCGATACCGCACTCGTGCTTGATGGCATCACTCATAGGGAGTGTAAAATTTGCACGCAAAGATACATGGATACCCTTGGTGGTAGAAATTATTTTTCGGGTTGATGTGAAATTTACAATAGAATCGCATCATACCATAAAAAGCAATATGAAAACAATATTTACTCTTTGCTTGTCTGCCTGGTTGTGTACCACGCTTCAAGCCCAAACACAAGGCGAAATTTACGGAAACGTAAAAGCGGTGGAAAACCAAGAAGGACTTCCCGGTGTGGTGGTCACCATTGAAAACAGCGCCGGACACATCCCCTATGGCGGTGCCACAGACCTAGATGGTAAATTTAGAATCAGCGGTATTGAGCAAGGTCAATACAGTGTTCGATTCCAAATGAATGGGAAAACCTCTGTTCTTAAAACCAATGTGGTCATTAACCCAGATAAAATAACGGTGGTCAACGTCAGCATGAGCGACTCCAGCTACATGGGTAAAGCATTGGTCATTGAAGAGCAAGCCGTTCCATTGATTGACATCTCTGGAGGGACATTACACACCATCACGGCCAAGGAGATGAAACACTTGCCCAGCGCCCATGGAGGAAATATCAAGAACATCGTTGCCGGAATGCTCTCCGATGTAAAAACAGGGGGTCGCGGAGAAGAGTTGTATTTTCGCGGCAGCAGAGCAGGAAGCGTCTTGTATTTCATCGACGGGGTAAAAGTGAGGGAGAATGTACCCAATGTTCCTTCTAGCGGAATCGCATCCATATCCGTTTACACCGGTGGAGTTCCCGCTACATATGGAGATTGTACAGGAGGAGTTGTTGTTATTAATACCAAAAGCTATCTGCAGGAATTTTATCAAAAGCAACGTGCCATTCAGGAATGAATAGAAACCAACAACAAGATTGGATTTTGAATTACCAACAAAATCCTTCCCCTATTGCCTTAGGAGAAATCTTTCGGCACTGGGGTCATCTTGTTTACGGTGTTGCCTTGAAATACCTTGAAAACAAAGAAGAAGCAAATGATTGCGTTTCTGATATTTTTGAAAAATTGCTCCTTCACATTCCACAAGAACCCATTCAAAATGGCGCCGCCTGGTTGCATACTGTTACCAAGTTTCATTGCCTGATGAAAATCCGAGCCAAAAAAGCCCAATACAAACAATTGGACCCAACCCGAATGCATACCTCCTCCGTCCATGAAATAGAAAACACTTTGGGGCAATTGGAGTCCCTAATGACACAGCTCAAAACGCCGCAAAAACAATGCATTGAAGCCCTGTTTTTAAGACAACTTTCTTATGACGAGATTACCCTGGAATTTGGGTATAGTTTCAATGAAATCAAATCACACATTCAAAACGGAAAAAGAAATTTACGGATTGCCCTTGAAAAAATAGAAAACAATGAACGCTAATCCTCCCACATCACACGAGCTTTTTCTATTTTCCTCAGGGCAAATGGCCCAGACAAAAAGGGAATCAGAAATTAAGCAATGGCTTGAAGAAAATCCTTTTGGACAAGTGGCATTGGAGGGTTTGGCCATGGATCCCCATTGCCAAGGACTAAAAACGCCTTCATTTTTAGAAAAGCCTAACCCTAAAAAAGGTACCTACAAGTTTCACTTCTTGGGCTGGGGATTGGGCTTAGGATTTGGCGCGTTGTTGGCATTGTTGCTTATTCATCAACCTGAAGAGTTGTCTTTAAAATCAAATACCATTCAACCAACCACGCCACAAGAAGAAACCAGCCAAGAAAAAATCGACACCGCCCAACTCAAAAATGAACAACCAAAGTCTTCAACTGCATCATCCTATCAACAACAAAAGAAAGCGTTACCCACCAAAGCAGAGAACGATGCTGAAATTGATCCTGTTCCTGTGGTTATAAAAGGGCGTGATATCGTCCGATTCAATCCTGTATCACAGCATGGAGGGGCTCCTGGAAATGGCTATATCAAACTAAATAATCCCTGTATTGAAATACTCGGTTACCGTGTTTATCCATACAAAGAACGCGCTGTAAAAGAAGAAATCAACCTCCCGGGATTGCCCGCCAATGAGGGCGTTAGGGGATACTTCATTGCTGAACGGGTTCCTTATTTGAAGGCCATTGAAAAAGCCATTGAGCATTATCAAGAAAAAAAATCGGATATCTGTATTTTCATTTGCGAGGATATTCTCATTCAGTATCCCAATGACATCAATGCGCTTTATCTCATCGGTCGATGTCTTTTTGAAGAGGGGCAAATTGAACAATCCAAAACTTACTTCAAGAAAACATTGAAGCTCAACCAAGGTCGATTGAATGAAAAAGAAATAAAAGGGTATCTGAACATTCCATAAAAAAAGGCGACATTACTGTCGCCTTTTCATTTTCTCAAATTCCAATTATTCCACCGTAACGGACTTTGCTAGGTTCCTTGGCTGATCAACATTACAGCCTCGCATTACCGCCACATGGTAAGACAACAATTGCAATGGAATCACAGAAATCAATGGAACCAAACTATCGTCTGATTTGGGGATTTCGATGACGTGATCCGCCAAATCTTTCACCACTTTGTCTCCTGCGGTAACAATGGCAATGATTTTACCTTTTCTGGCTTTCACTTCCTGAATATTGCTCACCACCTTCTCATAACTAGCGCCTTGTGTAGCGATAACAAAAACCGGCATATTTTCATCAATCAAGGCAATGGGCCCATGCTTCATTTCAGCAGCAGGATAACCTTCCGCATGGATATAAGAAATCTCTTTCAACTTCAAGGCACCTTCCAATGCCACTGGGAAAGAATATCCTCTTCCCAAATAAAGAGCATTGGTAGAGTCCTTATAGATTGAGGCAATTTCTTTGACTTCGTCATTTGTTTTAAGCACCTCTGCAATTTTTTCTGGAACAGAATTCAATTCTGCCATCAAACGATTCAGGCGGTCTTGTTTCATCCCCCCCCTGTGCATCGCCACAGAAAGCGCCAACAAATACAATACAGAAACCTGCGCGGTAAACGCCTTGGTAGAAGCTACGCCAATCTCTGGACCTGCATGGGTGTAGGCGCCACTGTGTGTCGCACGAGCAATACTCGAACCGACAACATTGCACACGCCAAAAATAAATGCACCTTTCTCTTTGGCCATTTCAATTGCCGCCAAGGTATCTGCTGTCTCACCACTTTGTGAAATGGCAATCACCACATCGGTTGGATAAATGACCGGATTGCGGTATCTAAATTCAGAGGCATACTCCACCTCAACGGGAATTCTTGCAAACTCTTCAAACAAATACTCCGCCACCAAACCGGCATGCCAACTGGTGCCGCAAGCAACGATCAAAATTCTGGTGGCCTTATTCCAACGATCCTCATGCTCATCTACTCCACTCATACGAACGGCTCCCATCCCAATATTCATGCGTCCCCTAATGGAGTCGTTGATGGATCTGGGTTGTTCATGAATCTCTTTCAACATAAAAGAATCATATCCGCCCTTCTCGATGGCCTCCAATTTCATTTCCAATTCTTGAACATAAGGATCCTTGTGTTGATTAGAAATGGTCACAATCTTAAGACCTTCTGTTCTGTCCAAGCGGGCTATTTCCTCATCTTCCAGATACACAACATTTCGAGTGTACTCGATAATCGGTGTCGCATCACTGGCAATAAAGAATTCATTGTCTTTGCCCACTCCAATCACCAAGGGACTGGATTTGCGGGCTGCAATCATTTGATTGGGGTTGCTTTTGTCCAACACAACGATGGCATAAGCGCCGATAACTTCGGATAACGCAATCCTCACAGCATCAAACAAACTCGCCCCCGTTTTATCACGGATATCCTCAATAAAATGAACCAATACTTCTGTATCCGTGTCGCTTTTAAAAGTATGTCCACGGTTGATTAACTCCGCTTTCAAAGAAGCGTAATTCTCAATAATTCCATTGTGAATCAATGCCAAAGAACCGTCATTGGAAAGATGAGGATGGGCATTCACATCATTGGGCGGTCCATGAGTAGCCCATCGCGTGTGACCAATACCAACGGTACCCGTTTTGGAGTTGGTGCCAATGCTTTCTTCCAAATCAGAAACTTTCCCCTTGCATTTGAACAATCTGAAATTTCCTTCATCAATCATCGCAACACCCGAACTATCATAGCCGCGGTATTCCAATCGCTTCAAACCTTTGATTAAAATATCATAAGCTTGTCTATCTCCCAAGTAGCCAACAATTCCACACATAGTAATAAATCTTATTGAGCGAAGGTAACAATAAGTCTTGTATTTTCCGACGGTTGAGCGGGGTTGAATTGAGGACCATGTGCAATAATTCGCTTGGCACTCACCCCTGTTGTTCCGCCCAATAAATACAATCCTTTACTGTTGATTTCACCGGTTAATACACTTTGAATGTAACGCGTAATGACAAAAGAATACTTCTCCGTTGTCGTGTTCAAGAATCCTCCAATGCTTTGAGCGGACTCGTCGGGCAATATTCTCTGTTCACCGTTCTCATCTATATATCGCAAAAACAATTGATCAAAAGCGGTAAAACGACCATCCAATTCAACGGGGATTTGAAGTTCTGCTTGCGCGATGACTTTGTTTCCCTCTGATAATTTTCCTATGGTTGGCAATTGAATTTTGGCCTTTAATCCACCACCCGACTGTACATAAAAATGCTGAGACCCATCCAGTGGTTGTTGCGCAATGTTCTGCAATTCCGTACCTGCATAATTTTGCTTGAATCGATTAAATCGTGCGCAATCTGTTCCAACAACAAAATCATACAACAGGGTGTCGGGCGTTGTGCCGGATAAATCGCGGTAGTATACGGTCAGTTTTGTTCCGGGATCAACCAAATCATAGCGCATGATGGCATCCATGCGGGCCTTCGCAGTAATACAAAGCCCCTTGAAATATTGCTGAAAATTGTCTTGGGTGGACAATACTGACACATCCGAAGGTTGAGTCAACAACGTTCCTACTTCATTCTTTAGTCGGATGCGCAACTGCGGAAAAGTCGTGTCTCCTGCCACAATAGCATCTTTATTGGGATCAACATCCAGATAATCAAAACCTGGCTCAATCCAATTGTCAGCGGCGTAGGATAAAGAACTATTTGCATAGTAATAGCTGTCCAAGATCAACCCCTCTGTCAAAGGATATACTGCAAATTGCTGTCGATTCGGGTGACCATAAAAAGTGGTATTGAACGCCAAAGCCAAAACCACAGAATCAATTTCCATAGTGGAAGGAAAACCCGGATCTAACGCAGATAGTTTGAACTCTGTGAAAATCTGACATTCTGTAGCGCCCAACACAGGATCCTCCATCCTACCCAGAACAGCCAAAGACAATTCATCGGTTTGAACAGAATCCTCAATCATGGTTTGAGCGACTACAGTAAAAGTATCTGTTTGAAAAGCAGTCAATGCATCACCCCCTGGCAACAAATTGTCTCCTGGTGTCAAGCCAGGCTTTTCACAGGACATTAACCAAAACGAACCGCAAACAAGTGAGATGAATAATAAAGCTCTCATGGGCTTCATCAAACCATTACCGGTTTATTGGCCAAAACAACATCAAAGAACTCATCCGTTGCAGACAAATAATCCGTCTCTTCATTTTGAAGCATCAATGGAACCTCCAATTCAGTGGCAAATTTCTTCACCTCGTCCGATACTTTGCCATCGCCCAGAATGATACCATCAGCGAACTTCATGGCGTTTTTCATCAGTTGGGCATGTGTTGCTTTTTTCAATAACTCAATATCTGACCCTTCAAAACCATCAAAGGCCACCTTCTTGTGCATGTCCTTGGATAAAGTACCCTCAAACTCTTTGTCATAAGCAGAAACCACAATTTTGCTGTCCGCAAAATGAGGGTCTTGCGCGTACAATTTCTTCACATACAATGGCATCAAGCTAGAAAACCAACCATGGCAATGAATAATATCTGGTGCCCAGCCCAATTTCTTAACCGTCTCCAGTACTCCCTTTGTAAAGAAAATCATGCGCATGTCATTGTCCTCAAACAATTGCTCATTGTCATCGTGGAAAAAGGACTTCCGATGAAAATACTCTTCGTTATCTATAAAGTAAACCTGTAGCCGAATCTGCGGAATACTAGCCACTTTAATAATCAAGGGGTGGTCTGTATCGTCCACAATTAAGTTCATCCCAGACAATCGAATCACCTCGTGCAACTGGTGCCTGCGCTCATTGATTTTGCCAAAACGGGGCATAAAAATTCTCGTTTCTTTCCCGCGCTCATGCACCGCCTGGGGCATTTGCCTGCAAGTCTGTGCAATGTGACTTTCTGGTGAAAAGGGAAGAATTTCGTGGCTAACAAATAATATTCTAGGCTTACTCATGTATGAAATTCAACTTTAATGGAAATGCAAAGGTAAATAAAAAAAATTTTTGATTTACGCAAATGGTTAGCTTTGGGGCCACAAAGTACGTTAAGATGGAGATTTTAAAATCATCTGAAGCCCTTATTGAATGGAGAAACCAATGGTCCTCGGCCACAATTGGCTTTGTTCCCACCATGGGCGCATTTCATCTTGGCCATCTTTCTCTGATGTTAAAAAGCAAAAAGGACAATGATAAAACATTGGCCAGTATTTTTGTAAACCCCACACAATTCAACGATCCAAAGGATTTTATACACTATCCCAATACCATAGAAGCAGACATTAAAATGCTCTATGACCTTGGCGTAGATGCTGTTTTCATTCCTGAAGTTCAAGACATGTACCCTGAAATCAGCATTGAGCATTTTCACGTTCCTCTGCTCACAGAAAGTCTAGAAGCAAAAATGCGTCCAGGGCATTTTGATGGTGTTATCACGATTATTCGAAAGCTATTTGATCTTGCCCGAGCTACCAAAGTGTACCTTGGGGAAAAAGACTTTCAGCAATTGTCCATTATCTCTGCTTGGGTGAAAAAAGAAAATCGTTCGGAAATCATCATTCCGTGTCCTACCCATCGCGAAGAATCTGGGTTGGCCATGAGTTCTAGAAACCAACGGCTGAATGCTGAACAACTGGAGCAAGCCGCTTTACTCTACCAAATATTAAATACCGTAAAAGAAAATAAGTTCAACAATACTCCTGTAGAGTGGGAGCTATGGGGACGCAGTCAGTTTGCGCAAACCCCTCACTTTCGCTTGGATTATTTTGAAATCATCGACGCGGAAACTTTTGGACCCGTTGCCGATTGGTCAGATTCAGATCAACCCATTGCGGTTGTTGCCGCATTTTTAGGTGAGGTTCGATTAATCGACAACATGCGCCTTTGATCAAGGAACCAATAACTTGAAACCTTTTCCGTGAACGTTGATGATCTCAAGTCGTTCATCTCCCTTGAGGTGTTTACGTAATTTGGCAATGTAAACATCCATGCTGCGTCCATTGAAATAATTGTCATCACCCCAAATGGTTTTCAACGCATAACTTCTTTCTAAGATGCCGTTTTTATTCTTAGCCAATAAATACAACAATTCATTCTCCTTGGTAGTCAATTTGGTTTCATCTTCTCCCAAAAACAACTTGTGCTTACTGTAGTCAAAATGATAATTCCCCAATACCTCTTCCGCAGATTCTTCTTCAGCCATGATGAGCGGATTTGTGCGTTTTAGAATCACATTTACCCGCGCCAACAACTCCTCCATTGAGAAAGGTTTGGTCATGTAATCATCACCACCAACTTCAAATCCCTTTAAGGTGTCCTCTTTTAAACTCTTGGCTGTCAGAAACAATATTGGAGTATGCTTGTCCTCAACTCTGATTTCTTGAGCCACGGTAAATCCGTCCTTCACCGGCATCATGACATCCAAAATAATAAAGTTGTAACTCCCGCGCTTAAAGGCTTTGATGGCCTCTTGACCATCCGTTGCCAAGTCCGTTTGATAGCCCTTGGCATTCAGATATTCCAATAACAACTGACCCAAATTGGGATCATCCTCACATAACAAAATACTAGTGGAGCGTTTCATGTTTTCTGGGTAATTTGATGGTAAATGTTGTTCCTTTTTTTAATTCGCTTTCTACTCTAATCGTGCCCAAATGCTTGGTGACTACGCCCATAACATAGCTCAACCCCAAGCCATATCCCTTCACATTGTGGACATTCCCTGTTGGCACACGATACAATTTTTCAAATATTTTTTTCTGATTGTCTTTGCTAATTCCAATACCCTTATCAGAGATTTCTAAGACAAAAAAACCACCCTCATCGTGGGTTCTTATTTTAAGCTCTGGATTTTCTAAAGAGTATTTGAGCGCATTGTCAATGAGGTTGTACACCATGTTGGTAATATGCAAAATGTCTCCCTCAATAACCGGTGACACGCTCTCCAACTGATCATCCATTAAGGCTCTGCGACTTTTGAACTGCAAATCAAAACTCTTCAAGACGGTTCTAATGACTTCATGAACATTGACCTCCTGCAATTTCATTTTAAGCTGTCCCTGCTCAAACAAAGAAGTGCGCAATACGTTCTCCACCAACATGCCCAATCGGGTGTTCTCCTCCTTGATCATTTTGATATATCGGTCTCTGCTCATTTCAGACTTAACAACGTCATCGTCCTGTAAGACCTCACAAGCTAGTGAAATGGTTGCAATGGGGGTCTTTAATTCATGCGTCATATTGTTGATAAAGTCACTTTTTAATTCACTCAACTGACGCTGACGATAGATGGTGCTGAATGAGAAAATAAATAATCCTATGATGACCGCCAATAATAAAACACTGATTGCCAGCATGCTCCACATTGATCCCAATAAATACTTCCGATTGTCCGCAAAAGAAATCTGTAAAAAATACTCTTGCTCCAGCGCATCCTCAGGAAACAAATTGACTTTAAAAATTTCTACCTCTTGATCAATTTTATCCGACAAACTTTGCCAAAAAACAGCTCCATTCTCTTTAACCACCCTGGCATGAAAGGGCATTTTCACCCCCTCACGTTCTAAAAACCCCTGCAACAGATTCTTCAACAAAACAGTATCCAACCGCTCTTCCACGGCAGGAATGATGTCTACTTCAACAAATGGTGTCGCTCCAAGTGCCCATTGAATGCTGTCCTCCTCCGGAGCCAATGGAGTTTGGATGGTCTTCTTAGCAAAATCAACCCGAACAATCTCTTCCAAAGTCAATGACATGGCCCGTTGAACATGGTCCGCAAAAGCTTGTTGCCGCAATAGATAGGTGTTGTGCACCCAATACACTTGGAGGGCGAGCAGTGATAACATGGCAAAGGCCCCCAATCCCAACCAAATTTTTACCCACTCCTTTCGCATGCTTGCAAATTAGTGAATCTTGGTGGACAGAGGGCTTTTGCTTAACGGTATTTAACAGCACTATGGAATCATCACCTTTTCAATCTGAATTTCTTCCCCCTGTTTCTCTGTAAGAATATAAACTCCACTCGCTGCTGATGGAGACACCCTCCAACTGATGTATTGATGATAGGTCAAATCCTTCCCCAATATTCTACCGCTCAAATCATACAACGAATAACGCGCATTGGCCGATTCATCCGTTATTGCCATGGGCATATCAATCCCCATAGCTGCTAATTTATAATCGGATGATTGTCCTCCACAAGGTTGAAAGGCCATCATGGGTTCTAACTGAAGAGGGTTTAAGTACAAGTCATTAGGGGCATTGTTAAAATATGTCTCCACATAGTACTGTTGGGTGTCCCATTGATTTCCCGACCAATCCAGCATCATCTCAGATGGGTCAAGCGCCAATAAACCAGCAACTGAGTATTCTTCCGATGCTCCAAACCAATTCCCTCCTTTGACCAAGGCCGGTGCAGGAACCTCATTCATCACCAAATGCCTGCCGTTGTTCAAGAACGCGCTTTTTCCTGCGCCCTCATTCATGGTCAATTGAACCCCATTCTCTATATCCACGCCGCTCGAGAGTTGTTCGAATCTTGAACAAGCAATTTTTAGCGCGCCTCCCGTTTGCTTGATTCCCGTCTGATAATCACTGAAATCGCAAGACTCAATAATCAATGGCACATTGTCCAATGCCGTCACTTCCAATCCAAAACCATTTCCATTTCCTGAAAACGTAACCCCATGAAAAGAAAAAGGAAGTCCAATAGATTGGCAAACCCATCCTACACCAAGCATGTCGGACTCATTCACCGTCAAAGATCCCTTCTTCCAATTTAGAACTTCATTGCCCATGCAGCGGGTCTGACTAGCCCGAAGGTGTGCTTGATCTCCTTTAAATGATAAATGATGCCAAAGACATGCTTGCATCAAAACTTTGTTGTTTTCAAACACAACATCATTTTGTTCGTTTTCATAAGCTCCCAAAGAGTATAGTTTTACTTTATTCATTTGAACAAAACATCCCGTATTCCAGGTCGCGTGTGCCATGAATTGCACCGCACCATTTTGAATGGATATGGCTGCATTGGCGTCATTCATAGAATAAAAAACACTTGAAGTATCCAATTTAAGAACATCGTCTTCCCGACTATTTCCCGTCAAAATCAACTTAGATCCATTCCCAAAACCAAAGCAGGGATGAATCGTGCTCTGCACTTCAACCGATCCTGTAGCACCAGTAATGGGTTGAAGGGATAGCGCCTTACTCGGGGCAATGTGCATTGTCCCATCTTGAAAAATCAGTTTGGCTTCCTCATGTTCCAATGAAAAATTAAATCCATCATAAATGATCTGTCCGCCCTCCTGAACGATAATCTCACCGCCCATGTTGGTCAAAGTGGACATGTCGTCCAAAATCAACTTGGCCTCTGGGCCGACAATCAACTGACTTCCCAATTGCAGCACCAATCTTGACTTGTCTTGCATTCTGATAGATGAACCTGGTTTCAATTTCAATTGACACCTATGGGCGCCATCGGGCGAACCAATTCGCAATATTGATTTGTCTTTTAAAACAAAACCCAACTGATTACATTGCGGAAGTAATTCCATTTTCTTCATTGGAATTGAGGTCAAATTCTCCTCGCCGCAATGAAAAGGCCCACCACCATTCAACACCACTTCCTGGGTTCCATGGATTGTAATGGGAAACAAGTAATCCTCTCCTATTGCCCCAATTTGGTAGGGACTACAACCTAGGGAGATGGACAAAGATTGACCTTCATCCAGGGCGCTGATGTGATGCAAAAGCCATTGAATATTCTGCGGCGTCATGGCCACATGAGGTTGATTGTCTCCTGGTGGAACATACCATTGATCAAAAGGAGTTGATTCAGGATTAAGAACCAGGGCATCCAAAATACCAATGTCATCATTGCCATGAAAATTCAATGCGCTCTGCGGTGAAATAAAACTATGCTTTAATGCATATTCGTCTGTACCAATGGATGAACAAAGAGCCAGATAGTCTGCATTTTCATTGACCACGTCCACCAACTCCTTGACCGAAGTTCTAAAACCTCCCGGCCTGAAATCCAATGCGGGCGTCGCATTGTTGATGCTATAAACACCTGAATATTCAACAAAAGCAAAAGACAACAACCCCGAGTAAGTCTCGCTATAAATTAAATCCGAGATGACGTTCAATGTTTCTGTCGATGCCGAATGATCAGGATTGCCGGGAGCGGCAAACAAATTCATTCTAAATTCCACTCCTGGAAATAAATTTGAAGCATTGCATTCCGTCTCCAAAAGGGGTGTCCAAGCAGGTGTTTCCAGCGGTGTTCCTATTCCGCTTCCATTGGCTATGGCCCAATTGATGGTCTTTCGGGGCATGCTGATTTCATCCATATACATCTGAAAGGAATGAAATGCTGATGGATTCATATAACTTCCCATTGGATCAAAGTATTGATGAATGAGCATTTGTTGGGCAGCTGGTCTGAGCAACGCACCATTTTTAAATGCCTCAGCCTCGGCTGAAAAAGGGGCTAAAAAATCAATGGCTGTTTGGATAGAAAGTGGAATGTGCGCCCCTTGATGAGGGGAGTCCCAAGAGATATAAACTCCCGCACAATGATCCAGACCATCACGCTCCATCTCTGCCAAAGCCACACGCGCCACCTGCCCGCCCATGCTCGCACCCGCAACGATTAATTGATGCTGACCCTCCTTGTAGGCATTGCACAATTGAATCAAGTGCTTCAACAATGCTGCATTTCGGCGAATGTCTGCCGCGCCATCTACAAAATCCAACAATACCAAATCATATCCCATTTCACGAAGCGAATCAACCATCTGCGCCGATTGCGCCAACATGGGATAATTTACTTCATCATGGCCCATGAACTGACACCAACCAAAATCACCCAACTGCCCATCCCATTGCTGTAGATTAAAGTCAATGCCCTCAACAAAAACAAACGGCTTATCCAATACTCCATCGTCGCTCCACAAGGTGTAGGCATTGCCCGCAACCGAACTTCCCTCATAATCTGCATCAATGCGCCAAGGCAATTCGGGATCTTCCATCCAGGGTGGACTGTGTGGCAACAAATCACACCCGTGAACAGCATTTCCTTTCAATAATGAAGCACTTACTAGGATTTCACTTCCTGTGTTGAAACGAAAACGAATCAATCGATCAACCCATTCATTGTCATAAAAAACAACCTTAGGGCTGTCCCAATCCCAATTCATCCAACCATTTCCATCGTCAAAATCTACCATGAAAGAGCCTGCCATATTGGTCCACAAGGATTGTTCTGAAATTACAAAATGAACTTCCTTTGAGCGAATCATCTCTTCACTCAGGGATACAAAAAAACTTGTTTTGGTTCGATAAACAGAATCCCGAAAATCCTCTAAAACAAAATACTCATTCTCTAAATGATCAAAGTATTCAGGATGACTTCCATCGATTTCTTGATAATTTAAAACTGTTGGAAACAGCACGATGGTATTCACTTTTTCATCCGCCCATTCTGCCGCTTTCATTCGTTCTGTTATTCCCAATCCATCCGTGTTGAGTCGACTGTTCATTAGGCTCTTCATGGCCTGCCAACCTTGGTGAAAATCAATGGTGTCCCCTGATGTTGGAGGCGCCTTGAGGAGGGGTGAGCTTTTCCACAATATCCCAGTAGGAACCAGACTGGTGTCTATCCGCAATTGTGCTGAAGAGGCTTGAATGAATGAATGAATGAAGAGAAAAATAAGGGCAAGGGATTTCCTGCACGATGTGTTTGTAATCATGTCAAAAAGATTAAAGAGTGAATAATTAGATTTGAATCTTTAGGGTGTCTGACCCCAAAATATTTGGATTGGTTAGATAGATAAAATAAGGCTGGCTCTGTTCACCATTCGTATACAGGAGTTGATAGGCCACACGCTGCTGCTCATTGGCCAAAACATCAACCGTGTATACATCTTGAAGCGCAAGCAATCGAACAAAATCCGCTTCTGGAGCGTAAGGGTAAACATAGACTGCAGCCACATTTCCTTGAGAACTACTGTCACAAATTTGGATGTGCAGTTTGGCTTTCCCAAACAAATAATAATCACTATTGCTTCCGTTATAATCTACCTCACTTGAAGACGAAAAACCCAAATCCCAATAATCGTCGGTAGATTTAAAATACAACCAATCTGCTGCAGAGGATCGAGGAATAATAAAGCTTCCGTCACTTTGTGTTTGGCCTTGCCAGTAAGAGACATAGTTGTTTCCGCCTGTTGCGCTCTCGCCAGTGGAACCCAGCAATTGGACATCCGCGGTGGCAATGGGTTCCTTTGTTCCATACAATAGCAACTTTCCTGTGATGCTGCCGTTCATCTCATTTTCCGGTTGACAGGAAATAAAATGTAGAAAGAGAAGAAGGTAAAAAGTTTTTTTCATTTTGTTTAATTTTAATGCAACAAAAATGAAATAAATATTTTAATTCCAACCCTTTTTTGGTCCTATAAATTATGCGTAAATATCACGGCCTATAAGACAACTTATAATCGTCGACAAATGACTCAAAAGCCGGAATGGTAGCGTCGTTCAAATCTTTCTTCTTCTCCTCAATGCGCTTTGTCAACTCATCCAATCGCATAACATCTTTGTCGATTTGTTGGATGTGCAGCATTTTCCAGAGGTCAATTTTCTCTTGATAGAGTGGCAATATCTCTGTTTGAATTATTGTCGTCCAATGCTGAGTGGCTTCCTTCATGCTTGGGTCCTCATCTGGCATTGATAGGGTGTCGCAGGTAGATTGAAGCCGCTTGATCAATTGATGCAAAGAGTCCATTTTTTCATTCACCGCTCTGTAAGAGGCTGTATCGGAGAATCCCAACTCCAATCGCTCCATGACACCCACTATTTCATTGTGTTGCACCATGATGGTGTTGTAATGCCATTGCGCCTTGCGGTAGTCTCCACGACAAGCCATCATCAAAAGCAAAGCAAACCCCAACAACATTCTAAAAAGCATGGATCAAAATTAATTCAATCCGTTTCGTGATTAGCTTTGCGCCACATGGAATTTCCACAAACATATCAAGAGCTCATTGATGGATGGGTATTTATTGTGGACAAACCATTGGAGTGGACCAGCTTTGATGTGGTGAATAAATTCAAATCACATCTGAAAAGCCTAAAGAAAATTCAATCAGAGGAGCTTAAAACGCGCAATGTAAAAGTTGGGCATGCTGGTACACTGGATCCCTTGGCCACTGGACTATTGGTGGTCTGCGTTGGGAAAAAAACCAAAGAGATTGATCAATACCAAGGCGGAATCAAAACCTACACCGGAACCATCACCTTGGGAAAAACCACTCCGAGCTATGACCTGGAAACCCAACCCGAAGGAGATTTCCCTTTTGCGCACTTGACCCAATCAGAACTGGAACAAAACGCCCAAAGCTTTATTGGCGAACAATGGCAGACTCCTCCGGCATTCAGCGCCAAGCAAATCAATGGAAAAAGAGCTTATGAGTTTGCGCGTGAAGGCATCGAAATCAATTTGAAAAAATCATTGATTGAGGTATTGTCTTTTAAGATTACCCAATACGAATTGCCCAATATCGAATTCGAAATCACTTGCTCCAAAGGAACCTATATCCGAACCATTGCGCACGAGTTTGGACAGCGGTTAAACAGCGGCTCTTACCTCAGTAGTTTGAGACGAACCAACAGCGCCCCGTTTGATCTTTCCACTGCACATTCCATGGAGGAAATCAACGCTTTTTTCAAAAAATGGACCTTTTTTGAAAAATAATTCTCTTATTTTCAATTGGTTAGGCACGCACCCCTTTACAACGGCTTCAAAAAGTTGTATGTTTGCCGACCCTAAAAAATTAACGAATTGATTATCAAATGAAACTAGGACAATTTCGCTATAAAATTCCAGAAGAACTGATTGCCAAATACCCAGCGCATCACCGTGATGAATCTCGCCTTATGGTGGTTCACAAAAAATCAGGAAAAATTGAACACAAAATGTTCAAAGACTTGATCAACTACTTTGAAGAAGGTGATGTTTTGGTGAACAACAATACCCGCGTTTTTCCCGCCCGCATGTATGGCAACAAGGAGAAAACCGGATCCATGATTGAAGTGTTTTTGTTGCGTGAATTGAATGCGCAAAATTTCCTTTGGGATACTGTTGTAGATCCTGCCCGCAAAATCCGCATCGGTAACAAGTTGTATTTTGGTGAAAACGATGAATTGGTTGCAGAGGTCATTGACAACACTACTTCAAGAGGTCGCACCTTGCGTTTCTTGTTTGATGGAACGCACGAAGAGTTCAAAGCCTTGGTGTATAAATTGGGAGAGACCCCCATTCCAAGGTATGTAAACCGTCCAGTAGAGCCTGAAGACGAATTCCACTACCAAACCATGTTTGCCAAACATGAAGGAGCGGTTGCAGCCCCAACTGCGGGTTTGCATTTTACCCGTGAGTTGTGCAAGCGTTTGGAGATCAAAGGTGTAAATATGGCGGAGTTGACCTTGCACATTGGCATTGGCACTTTCCGCACTGTTGAGGTAGAAGATTTGACCAAACACAAAACGGACAGTGAACAATTGATCATTCCTGACGCCACCGTGGAAATGGTGAATGAAGCCAAAATCAAAGGAAATCGCGTTTGTGCCGTTGGATCAACTGTAGCCCGTGCCTTTGAATGCAGCATCAGCACAGATCAATTGTTGAAACCCTTTGATGGCTGGGCAAGTAAATTCATTTTCCCTCCTTACGATTTTGTGATTGCCGACAGTTTAATCACCAATTTTCACGAGCCTGAAAGTGTTTTGTTGATGCAAACCACCGCCTTTGGAGGACATGATTTAATCATGCACGCCTACAATGAGGCCGTGAAAGAAAAATACCGCTTCTTCTGTTACGGAGATGCGATGTTGATCTTAGGCTAAAGCCGTGACCAAGATTTTACTCTTTACGCCCCCTTTGACCCAGTTGAATACGCCGTATCCCGCAACGGCCTATTTAACTGGGTTTTTATGTCAGCAGGGATATGTTTCCCGTCAAGGTGACTTGGGCTTGGACTTGGTCTTGGAAATGTTCTCTCAGCAGGGTCTAACCGGCATATTTGATGCCATTGAAGCAGGAAATTTTGAGTTAACTCCCAACTTACAAGCAATACTTAATAATCGGTTGTTGTACGAAAACACAACAGAAGCGGTTATCGCCTTTCTTCAAAACAAAAACTACACCCTCGGATACCGAATTGCCCAGGGCAATTACTTGCCGCAAGGATCCCGTTTTGATCAAATCAAAGATTTGGAATGGTTCTTCGGCAACATTGGCGTGCAGGACTTGGCCCGCTACAAGTGCACCATGTACTTGGAAGATTTATCGGATTTGATACAAGCCACCATTGGACCTCATTTTGGGTTCTCGAAATATGCTGAACGCATTGCACGCACTGCTGTTTCATTTGACCCCATAGAAGAGGCTTTACAAGCAGAAACCGGATTTTTAGATTCCCTCTTGCTCCGGGTGTTGAGCCAATATTTTCAAGAAGAAGTTCCGGATTTTGTAGGCTTCACCGTTCCCTTTGGTGGCAATTTGTATGGCGCGTTAAAATGTGGACAGTGGATCAAACAACATTTTCCCCAAGTCAAAATCGCCATGGGTGGAGGATATCCCAATACTGAATTGAGGGAGCTCTCTGATGCCCGTGTTTTTCAGTATTTGGACTACATCACATTGGATGATGGCGAAGGCCCTATTCTCAATCTGATTCAAAACATCCAAGTACCCGATGCAGAAAAAAAATTCAAAAGGACATTTCATCTCGTCGATCATCAAGTTGTATTCACAGACAACCTGATTGGAGGAGATTTTTTGCATCAGCAAAAACCCGCTCCTTCCTACACTGGTCTGAAGCTGGATCAATACCTCTCCGTGATTGACATGCCCAATCCCATGCACCGTTTGTGGAATGATGGCCGTTGGAACAAGATGACCGTGGCCCATGGATGCTATTGGAAAAAATGCAGTTTTTGTGATATCCATCTCGATTACATTGGTCGATACGACAAAGCCACTGCGGAGCATTTGGTTGATCAAATGGAAACCCTGATCGCCGAGACAGGAGAAACCGGATTTCACTTTGTTGATGAAGCTGCTCCGCCCGCTGCACTGAGGGATTTGGCCATTGAAATCATCAAAAGAAATTTACAAGTCTCCTGGTGGACCAATATCCGTTTTGAAAAATCGTTTGATCCTGACCTCTGCCAACTGCTCGCAGCTTCCGGATGTATCGCCGTTACAGGTGGACTAGAAGTGGCTAGCCCAAGAATTTTGGATTTGATTGACAAAGGCATAACGGTGGATCAGGTGGCTCGTGTAGGCAAAGCATTCAGCGATGCGGGCATTTTGGTTCACGCCTATTTGATGTATGGTTTCCCCACACAAACCGCCCAAGAAACCATCGACTCACTAGAAGTGGTGCGTCAATTGTTTCAGAACAACTTGCTGCACTCTGGTCATTGGCACCAATTTGCCATGACCGTTCACAGCCCCGTGGGAAAGGATCCTGAGAAGTATGGTGTCATCAGAACAGGACCTGAATTCAAAGGATTTGCCAACAACGATTTGTACCACGAGGATCCCAAAGGAGCCAATCATGAAATGTTTTCCGATGGTTTAAAGAAAGCATTGTACAATTATATGCACGGCATTGGCATTGATTTTCCGTTAAAAAAATTCTTCAGCTTCGCGATTCCCGAACCTTTGGTTCCAAGAACGTTGATTGAGCGCAGTCTCAAAACAACACCCCTGGATGAGGTTTCAAGACCAGGATTCCGTTTTTGTTTTTTACAAAATAATCTGGTTCTTAAAAAACAAATTGGAGGCAACAAAGAAGTCGAAATCATCGGCGCAAAGGGAAAAGAAACGATTGAAATTCCCATGCATGCTGCCCAATTCTTGGTGGATCATCAAAATCAATTTCAATGGAAAGCTCAAAATGAATGGGACTATACAACCACCATTGAAAAATTAGCCTCGTTGTGTAAAAGGACAACAGGTGAATTGGTACAACAAAAATGGTGGAAATCTCTGAGACGATACTTTATTGTCATAAAAGCCTAATTGCTCTCCAACTTCATTCTTCTCAACTCTCCCCACTTTAGGCGGTGCTCCTCAGATTTCTTGGCATTAAACTCCGGTATACTTGCCCCGTAATAACGAAAAAGCAAATAATGTCCGCGCATGTCGTGATCATCCATCTTGACCAATCGCTTGCCTGACTCTACAACCTTCTCCCAATTCTGCAAACGCTCATTGACCAAACCTAGTGTCCACCAGTAATCAGCCTGATGATAAAAATCCTTTGGTACAGATTTTAGCACATCATTGGCTTGATGCAATGGTCGTTCTTCAGAATCATAGCGCGCTGTATGATGCAGATATAGGGCATAAGCCAATGCGAAATAAGGGTACTTGTTGTATCGATCACTCCACTCTTCAAACTCCAAAATGGTTGTACTGTTGTAGCCATATCCCTTGTAAGCAGCATTAAAGGCGTACTTAGAGGCCTCCTCAATATGACCGGTCAACTCAGCTACCATGGCCATTTGAAACCAAACGCCACAATGTTGTGTAATGCCAATTGGCTCTCCTTCCCACCGCTCGTTCTCCACCTCCATCAACCGCATCTTTCCCCTTGCAAAAGCCTCTTCGTCTCTATCCGTAAACCTCGCCAAAAACATCATGTAATCCCATTCATATCCCGGCGAGTGGCGAATCAATACATGGTAACAAGAGTCAGCTTTTCCATACTCTTTGAACCTGGTGGCCAAGGCTAACGCATGTTGATTCAAAGAAAAATCATCCGGATATTTCAGGAGTAATTCATAAGCCAGAATCTTGGCCTTTTTCCACTCTTCTTCTTCTTTCAACAATATCAACTTCTCCGTTTGAAAAATCTTGCTCTCCTTCTCATCTCGCGCATTTTTGATGGCCAACGCAATGGAAGATTCCGCCTTATTCCATTCTCTTTTTCTTCGCCATTGCATGGCTTGATTGAAATGATAAAGTGGCGAGTATTTCATTTCACCGGGAATCGTCCAAGACCAAAACCTATTCTTTTCCCATGTCGCCTTTGTATACTGCGTGATGCCGTATGATTTTGATATCTCCTCTTGCATTGGCCAATAGGGACTTAAATTCCAAATCCAATTGCCCTCAAAAAATTGTAGACTATCAAAGTTGGGGGTCCAACCAACGGGATTCTCAGGAGGCATTTGTTGAATATCAACTCGCATTGTTTTGCCCCCTTGATAAAACTCCATCCTATAATTCAATTCTCCAGTACTCACTTGCCAAGGGGTGGGGTGGTGAAACATTAACCCTTCCGTCAATGAAATTGGATTGGATTGGGAAATCCAAGCAGGGCTTGAAAAATTTTCTACAACAAACAATCTCGCGGAATCGGCCTTCATTCCTTTGAATTTCAACGTTGCTCCTCCCCCTCCTCCCGGTTGGGCGACGAGATGAGTTGCAATGAAAAACAATAAAAAGATAAAAATTCCGAAGCGCATTATTGTATTCAATTACAACGGAATGTTTCCATGCTTTTTCTTGATTACTGGCTCCGCTTTATTTTCCAACATCTCAAAAGCCCTGATCAACTTTTCTCGGGTTTGCTCTGGCAAAATAACCTCATCCACATAACCACGTTCAGCTGCGCTGTAAGGGTTGGCAAATAGTTCTGCGTATTCAGACTCTTTCTCTTTCCACTTGGCTTCTCGATCTGCTGATTCTGAAATTTCCTTTTTGAAAATAATTTCCGCTGCCCCCTTGGCACCCATCACCGCAATTTCAGCAGTAGGCCATGCAAAATTCATATCTGCGCCAATGTGCTTGGAGTTCATCACATCATATGCACCGCCATAGGCCTTTCGTGTAATCACAGTAACACGAGGAACGGTTGCCTCACTAAAAGCATAAAGCAACTTGGCTCCGTTAGAAATAATTCCATTCCACTCTTGATCCGTTCCGGGCAAGAAACCAGGTACATCTTCAAACACCAAAAGAGGAATATTAAATGCATCGCAAAAGCGAACAAATCGGGCGGCTTTGTTGCTGGATTTAATGTCCAATACACCGGCTAAATAAGCGGGTTGGTTGGCCACTACACCAATACTGCGGCCAGCAAGTCGAGCAAAACCGACAATGATGTTCTCTGCGTAATCCTTGTGCACCTCAACCCAACTTTCACGATCGACCACTTCGCTAATCACATCATGCATGTCATAAGGCTGCTGGGCAGATGGTGGGATAATGTCGTTCAACTTCTCTCTTTTCTCATTGCCCAAATCATAGGGTAAGCGTGGTGCATCCTCATCACAATTGGAGGGCATATAAGACAACAAATGACGAATGTTCTTTAAACATACCACGTCATTTTCTGCCGTAAAATGGGTTACTCCACTCTTGGTACTGTGGGTACTGGCTCCACCCAAAGCCTCGCTCGTTACTTCTTCATGGGTTACCGTTTTAACCACATTGGGACCAGTAACAAACATGTATGAGGTGTTCTCCACCATCATGATAAAATCGGTCAAAGCTGGACTATACACCGCGCCTCCAGCACAAGGACCCATGATGGCACTGATTTGTGGAATCACTCCGCTGGCTTGAACGTTTCTGTAAAAAATATCGGCATAACCACCCAATGAAACCACACCTTCCTGAATTCGCGCGCCTCCACTATCATTTAATCCAATCAATGGTGCACCGTTCTTCATGGCCAAATCCATGACCTTGCATATCTTCTGAGCGTGGGCCTCGGCCAATGATCCACCCATGACGGTGAAATCCTGGGAGAAAACATAGACCAATCGCCCGTGTATTTTTCCATAACCGGTGATGACCCCGTCTCCCAAATATTTTTCTTGATCCAATCCAAAATTGGTGCTGCGGTGGGTCACCAACATCCCAATTTCTTCAAAAGATCCTTCATCCAAAAGAACATCAATGCGCTCCCTGGCTGTTAATTTTCCTTTTTGATGCTGAGAAGCGATGCGCTTTTCACCTCCTCCCAATTGTGCTTTTACTTGAAGATCTTGTAATCTTTTTACCTGCTCGTTCATGGGGCTAAGATAATAGGAATAGGCGCTATTGCCCTCTTTTAACCTTGCTCAATCAGCCTCCCTTTTTGCATCACCATCACCCGATCACAGAGGTAATTCACCACATTCATGTCATGAGAAATAAACAAATAAGTCAATCCCAATTCGTGCTTCAAGTGGTTGAGGAGATTCAGCACTTGTGCTTGAACAGATACATCCAATGCGGCAACGCTTTCATCACAAACGATCAACTCTGGCTCTGCCGCCAAGGCGCGTGCAATGACGATTCTTTGTCGCTGGCCTCCCGAGAAGGCGTGAGGATATTTGTCAAAAGCCTCTAGCGGATGCGGCATCCCCACTTTTTCCAACCAATAAATCGTCTTTGCTTTTCGATCCTGTTCATTTTGACCAATGCCATGAATTTCCATTGGGGCCATGATTTGAAGTCCCACTGGTATCTTGGGGTTCAAGGAAGAGAAGGGATCTTGAAACACCATCTGAATTCGCTTCCGCTCCACCCGCTGCATGAACCGATTGGAGGACATCCAGGGCTCACCCTTCCAAGATACCGTGCCTGATGTAATAGGCAACAATCCCATGAGCATTCTGCTCAATGTGGACTTGCCGCATCCGCTTTCGCCCACCAAACCCAGTGTCTCTCCCTTTCGAATGACAAAAGAAACACGATCAACTGCAGTAAAATCTCCGTATTGTTTCGTCAAACCATCCACTTCCAATATTGCATCGCCAATGGGATTCCGGGGAATCAATTCCATATTGTCTAACTGATCCAGCGTGGGCAAATAATACAACTTACTTTTTCCTTCAGGTTTGCAGGCCAGCAAGGCCTTTGTATAGTCACTGTTTGGGCTTTCGATGACTTGTTTTGCATTTCCTTGCTCCATCACGACACCCTTTTGCATCACAATGATATCATCTGCTACAGATTGTACCACCTTCAAATCGTGCGATACAAAAATCATTGCCATCTTTCTCTCCAATTGAATCGTCCGCAGCAAATCCAAAACCGTTTGCTGAACAGAAGGGTCCAATGCCGTTGTGGGTTCATCCGCCAATAATATCTGCGGATTACAAGACAAGGCCATGGCTATCATCACACGTTGGCGCTGTCCACCCGAAAGTTGATGAGGATACTTATCAAATGTCAGCGCGGGATCCGGTAAGCGAACTTCCCTAAACAAATCTTCTACAACTGCTCGAGCATCCTTTTTACTCATTTTCAAATGATGCACCACCGCCTCAGCCACCTGAATTCCTACACGCATAGCTGGGTTTAGTGCGCTCATCGGTTCTTGAAAAATCATTCCTATGCGCTTCCCCCTCCACTCGCTCAACCGAGGATCTGTCGGTAAAAAGGTTTGTTGCGATTCATTGTCCTTGACTTCTCCCTTGGGATAAGAAAAGGTGATGGGATTAAGTTGTAATAAAGTTAAACAAGACAATGTTTTCCCACTCCCAGATTCGCCGACAATGGCCAAGCAACGACCCGGAAAAAGTTCAAAAGAAATATCCTCTACCAAAATCTTCTCCCCTGCTTGAATGCAGAGGTTATTGACAGAAAGAATTGGTTTTTCCATATTGGCTAATTTGCGAATTATTCGTAGCCATCCCATTCCAACTTTCACTTTTTACCTTCGAGGAGGTGTGGATAAAACGAGGTGCTCTCCTTATCCAATTATTCTACTCCTAAAGGAGTATTTAAATCTTCTCATTATCAACACAGTCCTTCCGTTTCTGATAATTGACTAGGTTTAAAATAAAAAACATGAAAACAAAAATCCCTACCGTTGCATTTATCGTTTGGGCGATTGGTGCATTTTTCAAAATGGAACATTGGCCAGGAGCGAATATTCTGCTTTTACTCAGTGGACTTCTTATCATGATTTCCACCATGATTGAATTTACCCAATTGGAAAAAGACAGTAAAATCAGAAGTTTGCAAATTGTCGTTGGCGTAATGGTCATCGCTTGCATCTTGGGGGCAATATTCAAAATCTTCCATTGGCCGGGTGCCAATTTCATTGTCCGTGTTGCGATGAATGTGACCATCCCCGCCGCCATTGTATTTTTCTTTTTCGGAAACAAGGAATATCGCCTATCCAGGAATTTGGTGGCCGGTATTTTTTACCTACTCCTGCTGCTCATGATTTTCTTCCCGGGTAATCCCATTGGTGAAAAAGTTCATGAGGAACATTTGGAAAACATCCAGCATCAAAACCCTTCACAAGATGGATCGCATTAAATAGATGTTTCTTACATTGAAAAAGGGGCTTAGCGCCCCTTTTTTTATTTGAACCAACTGGAATACATCACATAATTGTTTGCGATTCGCTGCACTTCTCCTTCAAACAACTCAGGAGAGAGATCCTTCACTTTTTTAGCTGGAATACCCGCAAATACCGATCCCGATGGAACATGCGTTCCCTCCAACAATACCGCACCAGCTGCAATGATGCAGTTTTCCTCAATGACACAATGGTCCATGACGATCGCACCCATACCAATCAACACATTGTCTTTGACCGTGCAGCCATGAACCATGGCGCGGTGACCGATGCTAACATTGTTGCCAATGATGGTGGCGGCTTTCTGATAGGTGCAGTGAATGATGGCGCCATCCTGAACGTTCACTTTATTCCCAAGAACGATGCTGTTGACGTCACCCCGAATAACAGCTTGAAACCAAACGCTGCATTGGTCACCCATTTTTACATCACCCACGATGGTGGCGTTTTCAGCGATAAAAACATCTTCTCCCCACTCGGGAGATTTGTCCAAGACAGGAAGTATAAGTGGCATATTATTTACTGGGTTTTGCTAGGGCTTTCTTTAGCTCAGAACCATTGAAAGCCTTTTCATTGATCCCCAAAAATGTCTTGCGAATATTTCCATTCCACAAATAATACACCCCTGGCGTTTCTCCTTCAGGTCCCATGGTGGTCCAAAAAGTTGGGATGTCCAAAATGCGGTAGGGGAATGATCGACCTGCATTTTTAATAAAATCGGGAATCTTCTCGGGCTCTTCATCCATGAAGAAAATATAGATGGGTGGAAAATCTTTTTGCTTGGACATCTTGGCTAATTCCTTGGCTGTCTCTTGGCAATGATCACATCCGGGAGCAAAAAAACAAACGATGGCTTTGCCTTGATCGATGTTGGTTTTTTTTCCATTGAATACAGCAAGCTTGGAGAATGCCGAAGTGACTGCGGCTGGACCTGGGTCAACAACCGTTGCGTTTGGATCTTCTACCACATTTGACTTTTGCGTCAATGTATCTGCTGCCAATGCGGTTTTGGATGTATCCGTTTCATTCACCATCTCTGTTCCAGCTGCCGCATCTAAAACGGGCTCTTCTGCGCAGGGACAAAATGGAAACAAGGCAAACACCAGCAAAGAAGACAATGACCAAATCAATAATAAAATACTGAATCGGTGCTTCATCTCTTTCTCCGTTGTTATTTTATACAACCAAACCAAAAGCCCAATGGCTGCAACATTTTTGATAAAAGCCTCCAGCGGAGTCATGGGGATCAATTGACCAAAGCAACCACAGTTGCCATTCATGGCGCCGTGCTTGACCATTTCAATACTCAGATGAACACAAAAAACCACCAATAAGAGGATGGTGGAAGGGATAACAATGCGTTTTAAAAAATGGGGCTGCAAAATGGCAATTCCTATGGCAAGCTCTACTCCCAAGAGCAGTCTGGCCAAATAAGGAGCGCTGCACCATGAGGCAATGCCCAAGTCCACCAACTGCTTTTCAAATGCCCAAATGGGATACATCTTTGCCACTGCAGAGACGATAAATAGCGCGAAAATGACAATGCGCAGAATCCAAGAAATAGTTGTTTTGTTCATAATAGTTGTTTTTGCAACACGGCAATATTATAAAATCGTGCCACACATTGGTTTCTTTTTTTGTTTAGTTTTGAAAACATGAAAAAAGGATTATTGGTCCTGTTCTTTTTCTTTTGCTCCTTGGCCAATTGGGCGAGCTATCCTAAGCCCGTTCGCTATTTGCAAAAGGCCATTGGAAATGAAAATCCTCGAGCGGTGGCCATCGCGCTTGACATTACTTTGGGCTACTTTGGTGTGCACCGCATGTACCTGGGGACAGATCCAAAAGTTCCAATATTTTACACCCTTTCCATGGGTGGAGGGGGGGTGCTTTGGCTGGTAGATTTGGGTTTGCTGATTGCGAAAAAAGACATCGATGCCTTTATCGATAATCCGCGCATGTTCATGTGGGCAGGAAAAAACTAAACCCTTCTGTTGGCCAATAACATGGGGGGACCGCCTGAGAACGGATTGTCTCCTCTTCCGATGGTCTTGGCGTGCAAACCCGCAGCACTCATCACTGCGCGCTCACCAAACTTGTTTCTGATATCGTCCAAAGCGTTGTACAACTCCACGCGATCATCAGCCGCATCAAACAAATTCATCTGTTGACCTCCGCTCACCAAGTGGCTCATCTTGACGCCAACCAAGCGAACCAACATTCTGCGGTCAAAGAGTTTTTCAAACAACTCATGAATCTTGGGAAGTAAGATGTGATCTGCAGCGGTATAGGGAATCCTACATTGCATCGTTTGGGTTTGAAAATCAGAATAGCGCAACTTCAGTGTAATACAGGATGTCAGACGGCCTCCCTTGCGCAATTGATACGCCAAGTTCTCCGTCATCGCGACCAATATGCCTTTCAGTTTGGTCAAGTCCGTCGTATCGCGATCAAATGTTCGTTCTGCCGAAATGCTCTTTCGCTCTTGGTAAGCCACCACAGGGGTGTTGTCTTCACCGTTGGCTTTTTTCCAAATCACCAAACCATTTTCACCCAAGGCTGCGTGCAGCAAATCCGGCTGCATCTCCTGCAACGTTCCTATGCGCTGAATCCCCAAGTTGCGCAACGTTTGGTAGGTCTTGTCCCCCACCATGGGAATTTTCCGAATGGACAACGGCGCCAAGAAAGGTCGCTCATTGCCCTGCTCCACCCACATTTGATTGTTGGGCTTGGCCTCTCCCGTGGCCACCTTGGAAACCGTCTTGTTCACGGACAATCCAAAAGACAGGGGCAAACCCGTCTCCTTGATGACCCGCTGCCGCAGTTCCGCGGCAAAACGATAACACCCAAAAAACTTGTCCATGCCCGAGAGGTCACAATAAAACTCATCAATGGACATTTTCTCAAACACCGGAACACTCCCCTGAACAATCTCGCTCACCATGTCGGAATACTTCATGTAGTTGTGGCTGTTGCCTCTAATGACAACGGCCTCCGGACACAATTGCTTGGCCAACTTCATGGGCATGGCGGAATGCACGCCAAAAGCTCGGGCCTCATAACTGCATGCAGCCACGACCCCGCGATCACTGGTACCACCCACCAAAATGGGCCTTCCGTTGAGGCGACTGTCCATCAAACGCTCCACGGATACAAAGAAAGTATCCATGTCCATGTGCATGATTGATCGTTTTTTGTCCATAGTGCTCGGCCGAATAACGAAGTTAATGGGAATTCAAACAGAAAAAGGCGTTGTTCACTCTTTTTTTCCATTGTTCAAATACCTGGTTCCCGCCATCATTTTCCTCGCTTTTTTTTATTGCTTATCTTCGCTTTTTATCTTTTAACCTTAGGCATGAGTAATAACATGAAAATTGGCGTTTTAGGAGGAGGAAGCTGGGCAACGGCTTTGGTTAAGTTGCTTTGTAGCCCAGACAGCAAGGTGTATTGGTGGATGAGAAATCAAGAGGCCATTGATCATATTCAACAATTTGGTCACAACCCCAACTACATCCAAAGCATTGAATTTGATTTGGATCAATTGGTGGTCACCAGCGACCTACAAGCCGTGGTCGATTATTGCGATTACTTGGTAGTGGCCATCCCCTCTGCTTTTTTGCATGTAACAATGGACCATTACAAACCCAAAGGGATTGAAAATAAAATCATTTTCTCCGCTGTAAAAGGGATTGTGAATGAGTTTGATGCGATTCCCGCACGCTACTTTCACAAACAATACAACATTCCTTACGAAAACATTGGTATCATCTGTGGCCCTTGCCATGCGGAAGAGGTGGCCATGGAAAAATTGTCCTACCTCACCATCGGTGCCATTGACATTGCCAAAGCCGAAATCATGAGCCAACGCTTGGCTTGTCGTTTCATCAAAACCACCACCACCGAGGATGTCTTTGGTGCTGAGTTGGCGGCAATCTTGAAAAATGTCTATGCCGTAGCCTCTGGAATTTGTCACGGTATTGGTTTTGGAGACAACTTCCAAGCCGTGCTGGTTTCCAATGCCATTCGTGAGATTGAACGCTTTTTGGACTCCGTTCACGAGGTGCACCGAGATGTAAAATCTTCTGCTTATTTGGGTGACCTCATGGTAACCGCCTATTCTCCCTACTCCAGAAACCGAACCTTTGGAACGATGATCGGAAAGGGTTACAGCGTCAAATGGGCCACCATCGAAATGAATATGGTTGCCGAAGGGTACTACGCTACAAAAGGAATTCATGAAATCAACAAGAAATTCAATGTCGATATTCCCATTGCTGAAGCCGTTTACCGCATCCTTTACGAGAAAGCTTCCCCTGCCATGGAAATGCGCAAATTGACCGACTTGCTCAACTAATTTCTTTCCGAAAAAATGGACGCAACCTATTGGAATGGACAGGGTCTTCTCCTTAGGATGCGCAGCTTTTTTTTCCTACTTTTCTTTATTCCCCTTGCGGTTTCCGCTCAGCTACGCTTTATTCCCAATCAAGGCCAATGGCCCAATGAGGTAAAATGGATGAGCGAAGTCCCCGGTGGTAGGGTTTGGCAAAACCAAAGCGGGCTGCGGTTTGAACTCTATAACAACGATTTCTTTGCGCAATTTCATCCCGATGAAACCACGGCGAAACGCCAACCCCGAGGTCATGTCTTTGATTTGACTTGGAAAAATGCCAACCCCAATATGCAGTGGCGGGGCGAAAAACATTTTCCCTTTTATCACCAATATTTTCTGGGACAAAGAAAGGGGCAAACATTGGTTTACCAGACGGGGTCCATGCTTGGAGTCTATGACCTCATCGATGTGCAATGGAGCAGTGCGGTGGACAAGCTCAAATACAATTGGGTAATCCGTCCGCAAGGAGATCCCAAGAATATCGTCTGCCAATGGGACAAGAATGTCACTTGCTCGATAAAGAACGGATCCCTCATCATCCAAACGGAAACAGGAGAAATTCAAGAAAACAAACCCTTTGCCTTTCAATTCATTCAAGGAAAAATCATTCCTGTCGAATGTGCCTTTGTTCTAAAAAACAACACGGTAGGTTTTCATCTTGGAAAGTACAATCCCACTGAAGATTTGATCATTGATCCAGAAATCATCTTCTCCTCTTACATTGGATCTGTCGCGGCCAACTTTGGATTCACGGCAGCAGATGATCCCGAAGGCCATTTGGTCAGCGGTGCGGTTGTATTTGGACAAAACTATCCCACCACGCCCAATGCGTTCTCTTTGAATTTTAATACAACTACAGGAAACATATACGACATTGCCATTTCCAAGTTCAGCGCAGATGGCAGCACCTTGTTGTACTCCACTTTCATTGGAGGTTCTTCTCAGGAAACGCCCCACAGCTTGGTGTGCGATGCCAATGGCAACATCTACCTCATGGGTGCTACGGGAAGCGCGGACTTTCCTGCACAACCCGGTGGGTATGATACCCAGTTCAATCCCGGAGCTTCACAACCCATGAATACTTTTTTCTATGGCAATTTGCCTCAGAGCACCGACCTTTTCATCGCCAAAATTGAAAGCAGTGGCGCCTTGGTGGCTTCGACTTTTATGGGCAATGACCAATTAGATGGGTTGAACTTTGCCCCTGGTTTATTCTACAATTATGGAGATGCTTTTCGGGGCGAAATCAACCTGCACCCCAATGGGAATGTCGTTGTGGCTTCTACGGTTAGAGGAGATTTTCCTGTCACCACCAATGCCATTCAATCTACCTACAATGGCGGAACCAGCGACGGTTTGTTGATGGTCCTTTCTCCCAATTTGGACAACCTCATCTTCTCTTCCTTCATTGGTGGCAGTGGCAATGACGCCCTGTATGCCGTGCAGTTTGCGGGCAACGGAGACATTCTCGTCAGCGGCGGAACGGACAGCAACAACTTTCCTGTTCCTGCCAATGGTTTTGACGCTTCGCAAAATGGAGGCGTGGATGGTTTTGTATTAAAAATCAACCCCACTACTTGGAGTATCGTCAATGGGACTTTCATAGGAACAGATGGTGTTGACCAAACTTTTTTCATTCAAACCGATGTCAACCACAACATTTATGTCTTGGGCCAAACCACCGGAGCCATGCCCATTACAGGGGGGTGTTACGGTCAAGCCAACAGCGGGATTTACATCAAAAAATTCAATCCGCAACTGAGTGCACAACTGTGGAATACCACCATCGGGACGGGCAACGGTGAGGTAGATATTTCGCCCACCGCCTTTTTGGTAAGCGATTGCGAACAGATCTTTTTCAGCGGTTGGGGTGGCGGTGTGAATCAGCACTGCGGCGGCGCACCTTACTCTTGCATGGCGGTTTTTAGCACCACCAACGGACTGCCCACCTCTCCCGATGCACAACAGCCCACAACCGATGGATCCGATTTTTATCTTTGCGTGTTGTCTCCCAATGCAACAGGATTATTGTACGCCTCTTACTACGGAGGCAACACTTCTCAAGAACATGTGGACGGAGGGACTTCCCGATTTAGCAAGAACGGATATGTCTACCAAGCGGTATGCGCCGGTTGCCAAGCCAATGATGACTTCCCTACTACGCCGGGGGCCTACAGCGCCATCAACCCCAGTTCGGGATGCAACCTCGGGGTTTTTAAACTTTCCCTAAGTCCCATTTATGCGGCAGCCTCCTCCAATATCCCTCCACAAGTCTGCCTGAATGAATCTGTAACCTTTTACAATGAAAGCACCGGCGCAAGTCTTTACCAATGGGACTTTGGAGATGGCTATTCGTCCACCCTCACGGAACCCATCCACGCTTATGCAACGCCTGGAATCTATGAAGTAGAGCTCATTGCCTCTGATGCGGTGTTGTGTTTATTGGGCGATACCGTAACCTTGGAAATCGAAGTCATCGAAGATCCCGCAGTCAGCATTGCTCCCATCAGCGGCATCTGTCAAGGCGAATCGGTGCAACTGACTGCGACCGCCAACGGGGCCGTGACCTGGTTGCCCAACTTATTCTTGGATGACAACACCTTGGCATCACCCACAGCATCGCCTCCCGGCACCATCACCTACACCGCGTCCACCCAAAACCAATGCGGCACCGCTTCAGCCAGTATCGATGTGGATGTCATTCCCGTCAATACGGACATTGTAGCTGATCAAAATATAT
>JBDKGG010000142.1:0-12964 GCA_039798325.1 Bacteroidota bacterium | reverse complement strand
CCATATCCATTGCGGAAATGGACAATGCCCGTTCAGCCTATGAGACAGCCAATGCTGAAGTTTCTGCTGCAATGGAGAGCATAAAGAGTGCGGAGTTTTCGATCGCCAGTGCTGAGGCAAGTAGAAATGAGTCGGCGGATAATTTAAAACGCACCACCATTTTGTCTCCCATTGATGGCACAGTAACAGCACTGACCAAAGAAGTTGGCGAGGCTGTTTTGGGAAATAACATGACGAGCGGGGATGTCATTATGAAGATATCAGGTTTGAGCAACATGGAGGTGAATGTCGAGGTAAACGAAAGTGATATTGTTCGCGTGCAACTGGGTGATACGGCCATTGTATCTGTGGATGCCTTTAGAAATGAAAAGTTTAAAGGTGTGGTAACTGAAATAGGAAATACAGCGTTGAATTTAATGACAACAGGTGCGGTGTCAGGAGCTACCAACAACCAAGTGACCAATTTCTCTGTTAAGATTAGTATTTTGCCCACATCCTACCAGCATTTGTTGAAGGATGGGGCAACAGATTCTCCTTTTCGTCCAGGCATGACGGCCACTGTGGATATCCTTTCTGAGAAGGTTGAGCAAGTTTTAAGTATTCCCATTAAAGCCGTCACTACTCGTGCGGATAGCATAAAAACGGATGAGATGAAAACTTGTGTTTTTGTTTTGGAGAACAACGGAAAAGCAAAAATGAAGTATGTGAAAACGGGTGTACAAGATGATCAGTTCATTCATGTTATCGACGGATTGAACAAAGACGAGCAAGTCATTACGGGTCCATACGATGAGGTAGCCAAAAGCCTGAACAATGGTGATCAGGTCTCCATTGGTGAAATAGAAATGAAGTCAGAAAAATGATTTTAGGGATCGATACTTCTTCCAAAAATTGCAGCCTTGCTTTGTGGCAAGGACAGCATTTATTGGGGAGTTTGGATCAAGTGAGTGAAGATTTTCTTCATGCAGAAATCTTACATGTCGAGATAGAACGATTATTGGCAGAAGCGCAAATTGAATTTTCTGATTTGACCGCTGTTGTTGTGGGCAGCGGACCAGGTTCCTACACGGGATTGCGCATTGGCGTGGCTGCTGCCAAAGGTTTGGCCATGGCCCTGAACATTCCGTTGTATGCGGTATCTGGATTGGACATGATGTTGACACAGCGATTGGAGGGGCATTTTGATGGTGTCTTGGTTGTCATGGATGCACGCCGCAATGAAGTATTTGCCTCTTGGTTGTTGCCCAATGGCCATTTGTCTAATCCATCCGCCATGATTGTGGATGAAGAATTTGCCAGTTCTTTTTTGAATCAATCATTGTTGGTGATTGGCGAGAATGCCACCAAATTGCAACCGATTCTTCCTGTGCAAACTGTTTTTTTGAATACCCTGCCTTCGATAAAGCAAGTATGTTTGAATAATATCAGCCTTGGAGAAGCTGTGGATTTGGCTTACTTTGAGCCGACATATGTTAAGCCGTTTATCCCTACAATGGCAAAGAAATGAGAAGAGTTGTATTGGTATTGATTTTTATGATCACCATTGTTGGTTGTGATCGTTGTAATAAAAACCAATTGTTACCAGAGGTTAGTTTTGCTTTTACCATCAATGTGAACGAGCCGGCCTATTTTGACTTGTCTGTTGCTACGGGTTTCTTGTATTATGATGGGGGGACGGTTAAATTGATCATTTATCGCATCAATCAGGAGGAGTTCAATGTGTATGATGCCAGGAGCACTTATAATCCAGACGAGCCATGCATCTGTGTAGTAGATGACAATCATGTCTTTATTCAGGATCCCTGTGGTGATTCCAAGTGGTTGTTGACGGATGGAACAATCGTTTCTGGATCTGCAGCCCAAAATCTACTGCAATACAATTACACCTTTGATTCCGCAACAGGAGTGTTGTATTTTTACAATTGATGAAAGCCTTTTATTCCATTGTCTTGCTCATAGGGAGTAACGTGTTTATGACATTGGCTTGGTATGGTCATTTGAAGTTTAAAGAGTTTGAATGGTCCAAATCTTTGGGTCTTTTGACGATTATTTTCATGAGTTGGGGAATTGCATTGTTTGAGTATTTTTTGCAAGTTCCCGCCAATCGACTGGGTTCGCGTGAATATGGTGGGCCATTTGATTTGTTTCAATTGAAGATGCTGCAGGAAGTCATTTCATTGAGTGTCTTTATGGTCATGGCCATATTGATGTTCAAGGGTGAGGCCATTAAATGGAATCATTGGGCTGCTGTGTTGTGCATGATTGCTGCGGTTTATTTTGTTTTTAAGAAATAGATGATGATAAAGAAAATTGAACATTTGGGAATTGCTGTACAGGACATTCAAGCCTCCAATGAATTGTTTGCGAAATTATTGAATACTGCTCCTTACAAGATGGAAGTGGTTGAAAGGGAAGGAGTGATGACCAGTTTTTTTCAATTGGGAGAAAGCAAGATGGAGTTGTTGCAAGCCATGAATCCGGAAAGTCCCATCGCGAAATATTTGGAAAAGAACAAGCAGGGCATTCACCACATTGCTTTTGATGTGGATGATATCTACGCTGAGATGGAGCGATTGGAAAAGGAGGGTTTTGTTTTATTGAGCAATGAACCTAAGGCAGGAGCTGATGGAAAAATCATCGTTTTTTTGCACCCCAAATCCACCAATGGGGTATTGGTTGAGTTGTGTCAAGATGCAAAAAATTAATTTCGCTTTCTCACTTTTACGCGTTTGATTTTTTCCTCGAATAAGCCATTTTTTCGGCTGTGTTTTCCTGGGTCATCTTTGTCGATTTCCACATTGACGTTGGGTCGGTTTTCACAGGATTTGGAAGGTCTTTTCTTGAGAAGGATGAGTCGAGCCGTGAAGAGGATGGGTTGCCAATTGGTATTGAGCACCTTCATTTGTGGCCATTTTTCTTCCCATGGATAAAAAGTAAATAGTGGCGTTTCTAGGGTGTAAAGAACAAAGAGGCCTGGGAATTTTTTTCTACCAAGACCAATTTGATAGTTGATGCCTGCACTTAATTTAGAAGGAAGTGTTTCAGGTAAAGGAATCCATTCGTTATTTTTCTTTTTGATGCTTTGAAAGGCCTGATAATCCACGGTCAAAACAGGACCATGGTGAAACCAAGAACGATCTGTGAATTGGCGCATGTCTATGGCACGTGCTTCAATACCGATGGTGTGCAAATTGAATTTGGTTTTTCGGTCAGAAGCGAGGCCTTCGTTAGTTGATTTACCAGCGTAATTTCCATTGAATCGCTCCATGCCACGCAAGCAATAGTAGCGGGCGCCGGCCTCCCAATAGTCGAAGTAATTCCACTTGGTCTTGAACCACATTTTATTGGCTTCCACTGCCCATCCTGCCTTTGGGGTAGCAAAGATATTTCCGTCGTATACCAATTCAGGAATCCTGGACAGGGTGTCATAGCGTTGAATGGTTTTTTTTAACTGGTAGGGCAACATTCCAGTAACACCACCACCAAATGACCAACCATGATCCAAAAAGTCGGGTTCCGCGTGCAATGGTCTGAATTGTCTTTGTCCTAAAACACAAAGATTCAAAGCAAAAAAGCTGAAAAGAAGTAGAAATCTCATCTCTGATAATTTGAAGCAAAGATGAGATCGAAAGTATTTAGTTGATGAGGCTCAGCAATTTGTTTTCAACCTCCTCACTGTTCCAAACTTCCTCGATATTGGGCAAGTCCAATACCTGGGCCATGATTTCATCTTGCTTTTTCCCATTGGCCAATGCAATGTGATAAGGAATGTGGCTAAAGGTTACTTGTGAGTACAGTGGCATCCATTTGCCTGGATGTTTGGTGCTGAACCAACCCTCAATTTTTTTCTGCAACAAGAATCGCGGATCTGCGGTGAGATCGCGCATTTCAATATAATTTCTTAAAGCCAATTCTAAAATGGCGTCTCCATTGGGTTTGCGCTCTTTGGCAAATTGCGGAATGGCCTCTTCCCAATTTTCATTGGTGGCTTGTAGAATTTCCTCGAGTGAGGAGCAATCTTCGAATCCACAGTTCATTCCTTGACCATAAAAGGGTACAATGGCATGTGCCGCATCTCCAAGGAGACAAACATCAGCGCCAACATTCCAAGGATCACATTGGGTCATGACCAAGCTGCCGGTGGGGTGATTGAAATAATCTTGAATCAGCTCGGGCATTAGTGCCTTGGCATCAGGAAAATACTGATCAAAAAATGCATGAACATCTTGTTCCGTTTTGATTTTCTCAAAACTCACTTCTCCCTCATAAGCCATAAATAAGGTGCAGGTAAAAGAGCCGTCGGGATTGGGCAGACCTATCATCATAAATTCACCACGAGGCCAAATGTGCAAACAGTCTTTGCGCAATTGATGGCTTCCATCTGGAAGCGCAGGAATTTCCAACTCTTTGTAACCGTGGGCCAAATATTTTTGAGAATATTCATGGCGGTCCAATTTTGTCATGCGCGAGCGCACCGCGCTGAACGCCCCATCCGTTCCAAATAGGCGATCATAACCTACAGGAATTTCTTGCCCGTCATGCTCAAAATGAATGGTTTTGTTTTTTAAGTCAACATCATTGCATTTGTGCTCAAAGTTGAGCTGAACATTGGGATATTCACCGGCACAATTCAACAAGGTTTGATTCAGCAAACCGCGCGAGACACTATAAATGGCTTGTCCTTCTTTCCCGTATGGTTGGTAGGTTAATTCACCACTAACAGCGTGCATTAAACGCCCGTACATGGGAAGTGCAACTTTTTCAATTTCACTTCGGATGCCAACGCCATCTAGTCCTTTCCAACCGCGATCACTGAGGGCAAGGTTGATGCTTTTTCCTTGAACGATTTTCATTTTTCGGATATCAGACCTTCTCTCAAAAAGATTGACCTGATGTCCTCTTTTGGCCATATAAATCGCCAATAAACTCCCTACCAATCCGCCACCTACAATGGCAATGTTCTGTTCTTTACTCATGCAATAACGACTTTGTCGAGTGCTTGTTTCAAATCTTCAATCAAATCTTCTTCATCTTCGATACCAACGCTCAATCGCAACAGGGAATCGGTAATGCCTGTTTTGATGCGTTCCTCTCTTGGAATAGAAGCATGGGTCATGCTGGCAGGATGTCCAATCAAAGATTCTACGCCACCCAATGATTCAGCCAAAGAAAAAACTTTTGTTGCACAAGCCAATACCGATGCTTGCTCAAATGAATCATTTTTTAAGCTGAAAGAAATCATACCACCAAAATCCTTCATTTGGCTTTTGGCCACTTCGTGGTAGGCATGACTTTCAAAACCTGGCCAATAAACTTTTTCAACTTTGGGGTGGTTTTGAAGGAAATGAGCAACGGCCTTTCCATTGCGGCAGTGTCTTTCCATGCGGATGTGCAAGGTTTTTAGTCCACGCAATACCAAAAAGCTGTCTTGGGGTCCTGGAGTGGCGCCACATGAGTTGGCAATAAAAGCCAATTGCTCGTGAAGGCTATCGTCATTGGTACACAAAGCGCCCATGACTACATCGCTGTGACCGCCTAAATATTTGGTGGCTGAGTGCATGACGATATCAGCGCCCATATCCAAAGGGTTTTGGAGATAAGGAGAGGCAAACGTGTTGTCAATGACGCAAATGCACTCGTGGATTTTGGCCAACTCAACCATTCTTTTGATGTCAATGATTTTCATCATTGGATTGGATGGCGTTTCTACCCAAATCATTTTGGTCTGGGTATTGATTTTGTTTTTTATAGCAACTTCATCGTGCATGTCAACAAAGTGAAAGTTGATGCCATACTTGGCAAATACCTTGGTGAACATGCGGTAGCTGCCGCCGTACAAATCATCGGATGCGATGACTTCATCACCGGGTTGTAACAACTTAATGACAGCGTCAGCGGCTCCCATTCCACTTGAGAAACATAGTCCGTGTTTGGCATTTTCTAGAGCCGCCAAACAATCTTCCAATGCAACGCGGGTTGGATTTTTTCCTCTGGCGTAGGCATACCCCTTGTGTTGACCAGGGGCGGATTGAACGTAAGTGGAAGTTTGATAAATGGGCGTCATTATGGCCCCGGTTGTGGGGTCAGGTTTTTGGCCGGCATGTATGGCCTTGGTTCCAAATTTCATGATTGAGAATCTTGCTGATTGTTTTTTCTTCTTTTCTGTCGGATGTAAGTATTGGCTAAGACACCCGTAGTTACCACAACAAATCCAAGTATGATGAGGTCAATATTGTTTTTGATGAAGTCAAATTGCCCGAGGTAATATCCAGCGGTGGTAATGGTTCCGATCCACATGGCACCGCCCAGCAGGTTGTAGAACATGAAAGTCTTGAAATCCACTTTGATGACGCCGGCCAGTATCGGTGCAAAGGTGCGAATGATGGGAAGGTAACGCCCAAGGATCAACGTTTTACCACCATGCCTGTGATAAAAGTCTGTTGTCATTTCTACATACTTCTTCTTGAAGAGCCATGTTTCTTTGCGGTCCAAAGCTTTTTTTCCGAAGTGATAACCGAACCAATATCCAAAAGTGCTGCCCGCGCTAGCAAAAAAGAACAAGTACAGCATGAGCCGTTCAACAGGAACATCCAGTAGCTCTGGCTGTGTGGCGCAGATCAAACCAGAGAGAAAAAGAAGTGAATCACCTGGAAGAAAAAAACCGATGATTAAACCGTTCTCCGCAAATATGATGACCAACAACAAGGCCAGTCCTCCGTAATGGATGATGCTCTCAGGATTGAAAAGGCTACCAATAAAATCAAAAATTTCCACGAGGGCAAGATACAAAAGGAATCCTCAAACCAACTGATAAAAGGCAGGATTAAAATAAGAAATTGGTAGCGATTTTAAAAACGATATTTTTTTGAAACGATGTTTCGCTGTATTGGCCGAGTCTGGTGTAGCATCCAATTCCCAAACCACCACTGGCGGAAATCAATAAATCATTGACCGCTAATCCGGTTTCATAGAAACCTTTGGGATAGTCATGCACACCGGTTGGCGCCCAATCCGAAGCGCCCAATTGGCCCCAACCTGCATTGAATATGGCCGTGATTTTTGGTGCAGATTGTGGAATTTGATAGATGGGTGTTTTCCATTTGTACCGGAGATAAAAATGGGTGTAGGTTCGGGCATACCAAGCGTTGTTGAGGGCTGTTTCAAAAGTAGTAGGAACAGATATATTGAACTTGATGTCATTGTTCCAAGATCCTCTGAGGGCATTGAGCTCATTGAGGGGTAGGGCTGCAATGTTTTTCCCCCATTCCCCTTTGATCTTGATGTCTCCCCAATAGGCGGAGTGAAATGTTTTCTCCAATTCAAACTGCTGTCGGAAGAAATGTTGTACTTGATTAATGGAGCCTGCGGTATAGCCCAATTGAAATATCGGCCAGTATCCGGAAAGGGTGATTTCTTTCCCCATGATCCTTCTTCTTTTTTCTCCAGGAGACCACCGCAAGAATATTTTATTGGTCGTCAGTTGATAGGTTTTGTTTTCAGAAATGGCGGAAAAGCTGGGGTGTGGCGTTTTATTGAGATGTGATTGGATGTAGCGCAGTTGAATAGAATTGGCCAATGGAAATTGAACATCAAAGTTGTATCCTTTGACATAATCCATTTTGGTAATGAAAAACTCATAAACCTGCTGGTTGATGTTTTTTCGATCCTGAGGCATGGGATTGCATCCACTCTCTTGAACATCATCGGTGTATCCCATTCTGAATTGAACGCGGTTATCGGTTGACTTCCATCCAGCGCCCAATCCCCATTTGCTTTGGCGGTCTTTAAAGCCATAGGCCGCCAGTCCGTCTATCTCCCAATGTCTATGAAACTGTTCATTGGTGGATAGTGATATGCCGAGTCGGCTGCCTTCAAAACGGTTGAACCGATACAAGTGAAACAAATCCCAATTCAATTTTCCCAATTGAACCTGCCCTTCAAATAAACGGGTCAATCGATTTACTTTGGCATCCAGATGATTGGCTTTTCCCAAACTATCCATGAAGATGTAGGTGTTTTTTTCTTCGTCGGATAAAGGTTGGTACCTGATTTTTTCCCAAGATGATTCATCAACTTCATTGGCAGCCGCGGGAAAATCGAATTCGACAGCATCGAAATCTTTTGCGTTGAATTTTCTGATTTCAATGTGGTTGATTTTGGTTTGGATCTCACCAAATATTTCAGGCGTGTTTTGGGTAAGCTTGTAATAGGAATTCATCTCCGAAGGGAAGAAAAAGTCTTGTTTTTTTTCTAGCTTCTGTTGTATTTTAATATAATAAGAGGATTCTTTTTCATAAGGCTCAGCGGACAATAGGACCAGCGCATATTCTGGGGTCTTGATTTGTATAACCCCGCTCATGCCATTGGATTGAAATCTTTTTTTGGGTTGGAATTGTATGACAAAAACCGAATCCAAACCTGTGAGAGAAGTGTCGAGCATGTGGTATTCGTATCGATCCATCGCGCGGGGTCCCATCGGAGAAATCAGCACGCGATCAAATATCTGAAAGTCCGCTTCATAAGCGGAGAAACTCTGCAATTGCGAACCAATGATGGTGCTTTGTGGAAATTCAAATCCGCTCATTTGGTTGGCCAAAATGGTTTCTTTGTTTTGATCAGGTGCTCTGTGCTGGTGAAGACTTACTGTTTCAGAAAGCAATAGTTTTTTGTTTTCAAATTTTTTGGCCAGTTCATTTTGTTCCGTTCGTTCAAAATCGACAATCATTTTGGAGTATTGTTCGAATTGATAGTCCATTTGGTTGACGGGATTATTGATTTCCGCATTTTTTAAACTTTTCGCAATGACCCTCATGGCTGGATCATCCTTTACTTTGACCACCAGTTCGTTCAATACCATGGGATTGCTTTCCAAATGCAAGATCCAAGGGTTTTGCCCGTTCCAAATGTGTTTTTGATTGCGGTATCCGTACAGTTGTGTGTAAATACAATCACCGGGATAGAGTTGCAATTGAATGTTGCCATTGATGTCGGTTTGTCCTCCTTTGGTTCTCAGGGAGTCGGACATAAAGACAAAGGCCAAAGGATTGTCAAATTGAGCATCTTTTACTTCTATGCTGACCCATTGTTGAGCCAAGCATGTTGAGCCAATAATAAGTAGAATCAATAGGGTAAGGGTGGCCTTTTGCATGGACCAATATACTCAACAAAAACTTGTTTAATAGTCCCCGATTTGTATCTCAGATGGGCTGAAGTTTAGGATTAGTTTTAGATCATGCAAAAGAAGTTTTTGTTTCGTTGGCTATTTGTTTTTCTGGTTTTACTTGTTTGCGCCTTTTATGTTGTTCAATTTAAGCAATACCTGAGATCCACCTCTGATCCACTGGCTTATTTGACAGAGGATGTGGATCGTGTCATTAAAGTGAATGATGGTCAAGAGTGGCTGACGTATTTGCAGCAAGACAGCATTTTGCTCAAGGAAGCATTATTGGCAGACTGGAAGATTTGGATGAATTGGAAAAAGGACAATTCCATCATCCATGAATTAATGGACGGCCAAAGCGCCTATTGGGTGCATCGAGGAGAACAGGGTTGGTTTTTGTTTTTACCCGTTCCCGATCGCTGGAATGAGGATCAATTGGATTTGTTGATGGCGGGTGTGCCTCACTTGATGCAATGGGAAGGCTGTTTGGTTTGGAGTCCTGATTTGGATAATGTTCAAGATTGGACCCTCATGGAAGATGCGCGTTTGCTGGAATGGCAGGGCTTGATGAATAAATGTGATCGTGACGCCGATTTTAGTTTTTTAGAAGTCAAAGGCAATTCGAAAGTTGCATTGGATTACAACAAGGGAGAATGGGTTGGTTTTTTGTCTGATGATCAATGGTTGAAGCTAAATCAACCTTTGTCATCTTTGGACTCAGTTTGTGGAAATGCGATGAGCACTTTGTGGTTGTCGGTTGATCCTTATTCACTAACGAAGTCAGACAAGATGAAGAAGCGTGTTTTCTCATTGGATACTTTGTGTCAGTGCAATGTGTTGGAGTCATGGGTGAGTTGGCAAGCCAATGATTGGAAATACCAGAGTTATGATGGATCGCATTGGGTGGCGAGTCAAAAATACCTGAAGAATCCTTGGAAGGAAATGTCGGCTTTTATCAAGGATACTTCGTCTAGGGTAATCAAGGTGAAGCATCCCGAATGGATGCCGCTTTTGGCGGAAAGCGCCATGCCATTGTTGCCCCGATTTATCGCGAAGAAACAGGGTAGGGTGCTGATTTCAGATGATAGTCTATCCATTTATCGCGCGATAAATGACACATCGAAAGTGATATGCCAACCTGATTTTAGCGGTTTCTCCGAAGATCGTTGGGCTTTTTTCCGCGGGAAATTCAATCAATTTCCAGGACTTAACGCTTTGGGATGGGCTGAATTGATTCCTAAAAAACCTATTCAATTGGTGGTAATAAAGAACAACAACGATTGGTTGTTGCGACTGTCTCCGATTAGAGAATAACCGATCCGAAATAGTCCGCCAATTTAGCCTTGGCCATTTCTAGTTTGATTTTATCTGTGAGCAATTGATCAATCAAGTCCGGTTGCTCCGCCTTCTCTTGAATCTGAAGGACAATCTCATCTTGCAGTTTTTTAATCTTGGCCAGTTTAAGTCGATTGACGGCATCCAATGCGGCCTTTCTTAAATTTTTCTCCTCGGTTTCGATGTAGATGTGGTGGTTGGCCCAATTCTTACTGATTTCGTACTTTGAAGCAATGAGGTCGGTCACCGATTGACTAATTTCTTGGTTGTCATGAAAGGTGAAATGACGGAGCTCTGGGTAGGTGAGTTCCTCAATGAACTGTGTGTATTGTCGATAGATTTCTCGGTATCTCGGTTCCTCAAATTGCAATTGATCTTGCTCGATGTTGGTCATGATAAACTCAGCGAGGGATACGCCGGTTTGTATTTCCTCGTTGTTTTCATTGACAACAAAAATCGGAATCTCATAGTCGCCATAGGTGAGCAGCAAACGAACAATATCCCTTTCTTGGAAGTACGTATAGAATTCTGGAATGGGAATGGTACTGTTTTGGTCTTGCAGTTTCTCTGGTTCAATGGACTGAATTTGGGCCAAATCAGCGGCTGGAACTTTTTGCTTGCGCAAGGTTTGATTCAATTGCAGCATCAAACTCTCTTGGGAAACATTGAGCAATTGGCTGCACTCTTGAATGTAGACTTCTCTCTGGATCACATCAGGAATGATGGATATGGAAAGGATAATGTCTTTGATCAATTCTGCACGCTTCAATGGATCTTTCCCGGCTTCTTCCAAAAGCAGGTTGGTTTTGAAGCGAACAAAGTCAGTGGCATTTTTGGAAAGGAATTCTTGAATGAAATCGCTATCGTGCTTTCGGGCGAAACTATCCGGATCGTCGCCATCTGGAAACAGCACAACGCGAACGTTCATTCCCTGTTTCAAAATCATTTCGATGCTCCTTAAACTGGCTTTGATACCTGCGGCATCGCCATCAAAAAGTACCGTAATGTTTTTGGTGTAACGAATGATTTTTTTGATGTGACCTTCGGTTAAGCTTGTGCCACAAGATGCTACAATGTTCGTCACTCCTGCTTGATGCATGGAAATGACATCTGTATATCCTTCGACCAAGTAACAGACGTTTTCTTTGACGATGGTATTCTTGGCCAGGTGCAATCCATACAGAATGTCACTTTTGTGAAAGAGTTCACTCTCTGGACTGTTGATGTATTTGGCTCCTTTGAGATCAGCTTGCAAGGTTCTTCCTGCAAAGGCAATCACTTTGCCGGACTCCGAATGAATGGGGAACATGACCCGATCCCGAAAGGCATCATAAGTCCTGTTTTGTTCCGATTGGTTTTCTTTTTCGGGATCGTTGTTTTCAGATTCCTTTTCTTTAAGTAGTCCAGCTTTTACGAGGTATTGTGGATTGTAGCCTGCAGCAATAGCGGCCTTTTTAAGGTGGTCCCAACCCGCTGGAGCAAACCCCAATTGCCATTTGGTCAATGTTTCTGTTCGGAATCCACGTTGCTCAAAATAGGTTAAACCGATGTTTTGACCGGCATCGGTCTGGTGCAGTTGTTCTTGGAACCAGCCGTTGGCATATTCTACAACGCGCGACAACTGCTCTCTTTCTGATTTCTCTTCTTTTTCTTGCTCGCTGTCTTCGGTTTCCTCGATGGGAATGTTGTATTTCTGTGCCAACCACCGCAAAGCTTCCGGATAGGTAAGCTTCTGGTGTTGCATCAAGAAGTCAACCACATTTCCTCCTTTACCAGAGGAGAAGTCTTTGTAAATCCCCTTTGTTGGAACCACATAAAAGGATGGAGTTCTCTCGCTGCTAAAGGGAGACAGCCCTTTGTAGGATTTCCCAGATTTCTTGAGTGCAACAAATTCACCAATAACATCCTCAATCAAGGCTGCTTGGTATATCAGATCAATGGTGCTTCTCGAAATCATTCTCTTCAAAGATAAAGGCAAGTCCGTGAAATTACATAGTGCATTGTCCGCATCAAATTAGAATTTTGAACAATGATGAAATTTGTCAACTTTTTCGCCTTTTTCCTGCTCTTTTCCTTAACCCTAAAGGCACAAGTCAAAGGGGAAGATTGGACGCATTCAGTTTGGGATGAACGTGTTGAGCAGGGCAATCCGTTGCTTTTTCCCAATCCAACAGTCATGGGGCAAGATGTTTTTATTTCCTTGGGTACAGGGGAGACTTTGGATTGGTGGGTTGTGGTTAGGGACCAGAGCGGAAGGGAGATTAAGGGGATAAGAACCACCCGTGAAGGTGGTAGAATTCGTGTTCATGGACAAGTTCCCAAACCGGGTATTTACATGGTCACCTTTGGTCAAGGCAGCAATCAATCTTGTTTGAGGTGGGTGGTTCGATGATGGGTCTACTCAAAGTGGTTGTGGATATGCCCTTCTTTGATGGCCCATAAAACAGCCCCAATCATGTTTTTGGCTGG
>JBDKGG010000141.1:0-3340 GCA_039798325.1 Bacteroidota bacterium | reverse complement strand
CCCATGATTCCGCCATCGGCGATATCGGTGAAGGGTGGTTCAAATAATTGGTCAGGTTCTACAATACCTTTGACGCTAAAATAATTGATGATCAAATCAATGAATCTAATTTGATTCGAGTTAAGGATTTTGCCTGAAAGCAGTTCTCCGAATGCCTGTTTAGCAGCATTTGTATCCAACCCAACTATACTTCTAATGAACTTCCCAATGGGTTGCTGACCAAATGCTTTTTCAAACTCCGCTTTTGTCCCGAGTTCTTCTTGCTCAAACAGTATTTTCTCCAATTCGGTAAGTTCTTCCTGGGTTATTCGGATGTTGTTTTTGATTTTAATAATGGTTAAATGGTCGATATGTTGTTTTAAATAGGCCTCAACCTTTCGTTTGTATGCATCCAAGTCATTAAACCCATAAACCAATGGATATTCAATGATATTCCCTTCAAATTCATCGGTAAACGCAGTGAAGTATATGGGGGTTTCTTCAAAATCCAAGAACTTGATTAGGTCTCTCAACTCAATTCTTAGTTGTTCGATTGCGGGTATATCGCCAGCTTCCCAAAAGGTTTTATCCTGTGCATCTCTGATGAAATCCATCTTTTTGGCGACCGACGGAATACTAGCTTTTTTGGAAAGTTTCCCCGCAGTGTTAACCACCTTTTGAATCAATCCAGCTTGTTTCTTTTCACCGTTCAAAATGGCTAACTGGATATCAAGCATCAAAACATCAAAACGCTTTGCCATTTCGTCTTGGTCTGTCTCGCTCATCAACGGCGCAATGTGATCAAATAGTTCCTTTACATCTAAATCCGACAGTGCATTCCACGCATTGGGGTCTTTGTATTTTTCAACCGTTTTCCAATGCTGACGTACAATAAAACTTTCCGTATTTAAGGATTGGGTTTGAAGAATTAAACCTTCCATTAATTCAAGGCCGTATGTTTTGAGCTCTGATTCTTCGCTGTTTTGAAGCACAAAGGATAACCTTAAGCGGATCTCAAACAATCGTTGACTAATTGATTTGCCACTGCTTCCTTCAAAGCCCTTGGGCTTGTTGTTGAAGAACTCGAAGTTTTCGCAGAAATCAAATATGATAAACTCTTTTTTGTCTTCACCGTAAGCAAACAAATCTTTGCACAAGCGCGTTCCTCGGCCAATCATTTGCCAAAATTTCGCACTACTTCTAATGGGCTTAAAAAAGACTAAGTTACAAACCTCCGGTACATCAATTCCGGTATCCAACATGTCTACCGACACTGCAATTTGCGGCATTTTATTCTTGACCTTGAACTTGTTGAGCAGGTCGTATTTGTATTCTTCGTGGTAATCGATAACTTTCAAAAACTCACCTTTATACTGGGGGTATTGCTTATTAAATCGCTCTTCAATAAACTTAGCATGTTTGTGCGATCGGGCAAAAATCATGGTTTTAGCCAATTTGTCACCCCCCTCTACTTTGATGCCATGCTGCATTAAATGTCCGAGTACTTTGTCTACCGTATCATTGTTGAATAACCAAGTATTCAAAGCGGCAGCATCGATCTCATCAGGAAAGTTTCCAGTTATTGGGTCGGTAAATTGTTCTTCATATTTCAGCTTTTCCTCCTCGCCAAGTTCAGCGTATTTGATGCCACTTCGTTGGAACTTGATAGGGACCGACATCGCTTTAGGCGGAACCAAGTATTTATCTTTAACAGCTTGGTCCAATTCGTAAGCATAAGTTGGATTGTTCGGCTCCATGTTAAACAGGGCGTAGGTATCTCTATCTGCTTCACTTTTGGGCGTTGCAGTTAATCCGATTCTAATTCCATCAAAATACTTGAAGATGGCTTTGTATCGGTTGTACACCGAACGGTGAATTTCATCAAAAATGATTAAGTCAAAATGCCCAACACCATAAAAACGATTGTCTCCATCGGCTTCCCCGTCAATCATGTTGATCATGGTTTGATAGGTGGAGAATACGATTCGACAGCTTTCGTCTTCTTTCTCTCTTGTTAAATCGACGGAGGGTAGGTGAGGCAAGTAGTCATTCAGGTTTGTTTTGGCTTGATGAATGAGTGCATTTCTATCTGCTAAAAACAGAACTCTTTTCACCCAATTGGCCTTGCTCAAAAAATCGATTAACGCTGCTGATACGCGTGTTTTTCCTGTACCAGTAGCCATGACCAAAAGGCCTTCGCGGTGATTCTTTTCCAATGCCTCGGATACTTTTCTTATGGCCTCATGTTGGTAGTATCTGTCGGTGATGGTGTTGTTGATGGTTTGAGTTGCCAGTTCTTTTTTGAAAATCCTGCGTTGTATTAAGGTTTGTAATTCGTCTTTGGAATAAAAGCCAAATACTTCTCTTGGGGCATAGTTCAAATCATCCCACATCCAAGTTTGGAAACCGTTGCTGTAAAAAATCACGGGGCGTTGACCAAACTCTTTCTGTAAGCAATCTGCATAACATTTGGCTTGGTGCTGACCCACACGTGGATCGCGGCTGGTGCGCTTTGCTTCAACAATAGCAACTGGCTTGCCATCATCTCCCCACAGCACATAGTCTACCTTGCCATCACCATTGCTGCCACTGGCTTGTGGCATACAGTTCTTTACAGGGTATTCGGGTACATTTACCCCAAATGGATCCCAACCAGCTTCACGTAATAATGTATCAATGTATATCTTGCGGGTTAGGTCTTCATTTGGATCAATTGGCGGTGGTATAAAAGCAATATTCTGTTCTTTAAGTGCTTTTATGCTAGCCAATTCGGCTTGTAGTTTTTTTAACTCCGATTGTTGGTCATGAAATGACTTTTCAAGCTTTTGAAGCTCTTCCTTTGTTTTGTCCTTTCCTGCTTCCTTTGGGATTAACGATTCATCAAATGGCTTGGTTAGGGGCTTTTCTTCGCCATAAACCATCGTAATCCAACCAATGAATCCATGAAGTAATTGTAGCGCGTATAGTGCCTCCTGTGGTTTTATTTTGGCATTGGTATGAACAGCAGTATTTCCCAGTTTGCGAATCAGATTAATGTGATTAAACTGCATAGGAGCCACCACATTTTTAAAACACTGTTCGTGTATTAATGAACTCAGCGAAGTATCATAGGGTAGGGTTAAATCTGAATCATGTTCATACATCCAACGCACCCATTCTTCCAGGCTCTTCCTGCAAAGCATGGCAGCATATAAGGGCGCACCGTAAACATGTTGCTCCGCCTCTGTGGGTGTTTGAGCTATGTTGGCCCAATGGCTTGGTATGAATGAAAAATTAGAGGTCACTAGATAGTTCTTTTTCAATTTCTTCTATGGTAGGTAAGCTACTTTTAAATTCCTCAGGGAATAGTTTCGAGAGTTGA
>JBDKGG010000140.1:0-5378 GCA_039798325.1 Bacteroidota bacterium | reverse complement strand
ATGCCGGAGGCTAGGATTCCTCTGAGTGAATGCGCCATTTATTTGGCGACATCTCCCAAGAGCAATTCCGCCTACATGGCCATTGATGCGGCCATCGCCAAGGTGCATCAAACTGGCGACTTGCCGGTGCCTTTGCACTTGCGCAACGCCCCTACAAAGCTCATGAAGGATTTGGGTTACGGACAAGAATATCAGTATGCCCATTCGTTCCCCAACCATTTTATTTTGCAAGATTATCTTCCTGCAGAAATCAGAACCGAAAAATTTTACCAAGCCGCACACAATAGCAAAGAGCAATCAGCAGAGCAGTGGATGAAACACTTGTGGGGCGATTACAAAAACAAAACAAATACATGAGCAATACAATACCGACCATTCAGTTGAAGCCAGGAAAAGAAGCTTCGCTGAAAAGAAAACATCCTTGGGTTTTTTCAGGGGCCGTAGCCAGTGTGAACCAGATACCTGAACACGGACAATGGGTCAGGGTAGTTGATGCCAGAGGTCAATTTCTTGGCCAAGGTCATTTTCATGAAGGATCCATTTGCGTTCGGGTTATTGACTTTAAAGATAACACCATAGATGCCGATTTTTGGAAAGCGCGATTGCAGAAAGCCTGGGATGCCCGATCCAATATGGGACTAACGGACAATGCCGAGACCAATATATTCAGATGGGTCCACGGTGAGGGGGATGGATTACCTGGTTTGATCATCGATGTTTATGATGATGTTGCCGTGATTCAACCACATAGCCATGGCATGTTCTTGAATGTAGCTGAAATTGTTTCCGCGATGCAAACCATAGGAAAGACCTGGCGCGCGATTTATGTTAAGCCCGCTGAAAAGAATGGCGGTCACGCGCCCCATTATGCTTTGGGCAGCAAGGTGGCCATTGAAGCCAAAGAATGGGGTTTGCGCTATGCCATTGATTGGGAGACGGGGCAAAAAACAGGCTTCTTCATTGATCAACGAGAGAATAGAAAGCTATTGGGCAAGTATGCCAAGGGAAAAAAAGTCTTGAACACCTTCTGTTATAGCGGAGGTTTTTCCTTAACCGCATTGCAGGCAGGCGCAACCCATGTCGACAGTTTGGACAGTTCACAGTTGGCCTTGGACCTGACTTTGGAAAATGTAGCATTGAATGGATTTTCTTCGGATCGTCATGCGGTCATCAAAGCCGATGCGGTGGAGTACATCAAAACATTGGGCAGCGATTATGATGTTATTGTTTTAGATCCTCCCGCTTTTGCCAAGCATTTGAGTGCCAAACACAAGGCCGTGCAAGGTTACCGAAAAATCAATGAGGCGGCCATCCGAAAGATTAAATCAGGTGGAATTCTATTCACCTTCTCATGCTCGCAGGCAGTGGACAAAGACACCTTCAAAGGTGCTGTGTTGGCGGCAGCCATTGATGCAGGAAGAGAGGTGAAAATATTGCACCAATTGCATCAACCAGAAGATCACCCCATCAGTTTGTTTCATCCGGAAGGAGAATATTTAAAAGGTTTGGTTTTAGAAATCCATTGATATGAGAAAAAAAATTGCAGCTGGAAACTGGAAAATGAATCTTTTGATTCAAGAAGTTCAACAATATGTGAGCGACATGCCAACCATCAGTGACCGATCTGAGGTCATCATTGGGGCGCCATTTATTTACCTGTTGGAGATGCTTCAACTCAAGGACAAAGGAGTCAAGATTGCCGCTCAAGACGTGAGCGTGCATGAGAAGGGCGCTTACACGGGAGAGATTTCAGCTCAAATGCTGAAAGCCTTGGGAGTGGATGCAGCCATTGTGGGACATAGTGAGAGAAGAATGTACCATCAAGAAACGGATGAAATCATTGGTCTTAAAGTACAACGCTGCTTGGACAATGGCATCATGCCCATCTATTGCTGCGGAGAAACATTGGCTGAGCGTCAAGCCGATCAGCAAGAAACAGTGGTGTCGCGTCAGATCATGGGGTCTTTGTCGCCATTGTCTGCCGAACAAATGAAAAATGTGGTCATCGCCTACGAACCCGTTTGGGCCATAGGAACAGGGGTTACAGCCAGCAATGAGCAGGCAGAGGAGATGCATGCATTTATCAGAAGTTGTATCGAAAAACAATGGGGTGTTGAGGTCTCTTCACAAATTCGAATTTTATACGGGGGGAGTGTCAATCCTCAAAATGCGGAAGGATTGTTTGCCTGTCCCAATGTAGACGGCGGATTGGTCGGCGGCGCCAGCCTCAAAGTAAATGATTTTGTTTCCATCATTCAAAGTGCATCATTGTGAATTACATCGAAGTAAAATTTAATATCCAACCGGTGCTTCCATATCGGGATGTGTTGACCGTTTATTTGGCCGATATCGACTTTGAGAGTTTCGTGGAAGAAGAGAACGGATTGTTGGCCTATATACCAAAGGATGCTTGGGATGAGAACCGGATGGAATTGGTGATTGAGAATTGGAATGTGGAAGATTGTCAGTTGTCTTATGAATGGCAAGAAATAGAGCAAGAAAATTGGAATGCCCAATGGGAAAGTCAATTTGAACCTATTGAGGTTTCCTTGGAATGTCGGGTTTGTGCGCCATTTCATGAAAAAAAGGGAGTAAAGTACGAGCTGATCATTGAACCGAAGATGAGTTTTGGAACAGGGCATCATGCCACCACACATTTGGTTTTATCCGAGATGTTGAATATGTCATTGCAAGGCCAACGTGTATTGGACATGGGAAGTGGTACCGGTGTTTTGGCCATTCTTGCGGAAAAAATGGGAGCCGATCATGTCGATGCCATCGACATTGATGAATGGGCATTCGAAAATTGTAATGAAAACGCCCAGCGCAATGGTTGTTCTAGAGTACAATCGATTCAAGGAGGAGCTGAGAAGATCAGCCAACAATACGATATCATTTTGGCCAATATCAACCGAAACATTTTAACCAGAGATGGTGAGGTGTATTGGTCGCATCTCCGATCAGGTGGCCATTTGTTGCTGAGTGGATTCTATGAGCAAGATGCATCGATATTGTTGGAAGTATTTGCCGCAGGAAAGTTGGTTCAACAATCCATCAAAGACGGTTGGTGCATGCTCCACTTGATGAAACAATAGGCATGAAGCAACTTTTTTTCCTTTCTGCATTACTCATCAGCAGTGTCAACATCTCGGCGCAATTGCCCGATTGGGGTAATGTTTTTCCCCAAGATGAAGTAACCAAAATCAAAGTTTATATCCATCCCGACTCATTGGCGCTGTTGATGTCTCCCGCCTATTTGGGGAATGGACATGAATTTGCATCTACGTTTGTCTTTGAGTCCAATGGGCTTAGTGATTCGTTGATCAATGTAGGTTTCAGGTCAAGGGGAAATACCAGCCTGCAAGCAGCAAAGAAATCGTTCAAGATAGATTTTGATATGCCCGGTGGAGTAGGAAAGTGGCAGGGGTTGCGTGAATTGAATCTCAACGGAAACCACAATGATCCCAGCCTACTGCGCGCCAAAATGTACTGGGACATTTGCCGCCATTTTGGGTTGCCCGGTTCAAGAGTAAGCTACACTGAATTATTCGTAAATGAAGAGTACAAAGGACTATACATCAATGTCGAATTTGTAGATGATTTATTCACGGAGTTGTATTTTAATGAAAAGACCGGAAATCGCTGGAAGTGCCTTTATCCAGCAACTCTTGAATACCTCGGTTCCAATGGAACGGATTATCAAGTCATGACTTCATGGGGAACACCCATCTATGGTTTGGAAAACAATACGCAATTGAACGATTATCAGGATTTGGCGGATTTTGTCAATGTGTTGAACAACACATCCAATCAAAACATGGTTTGTGAATTGCGCAAGGTTTTGAATGTCGATCGTTTGCTTCAATACATGGCCATTGACGTGATGACCGGAAATTGGGATGGTGCGCATTTCAATAAAAACAATTTCTATTTGTTTCAAAATGATTTGACCCATCGCTTGGAGTTTATCCCTTATGACACCGATAATACTTTTGGCATTGATTGGTTCAACATCGATTGGAGCACGCGCGATATTTACAATTGGGATGGGAGTGCCAATTTACCGCTGTACAACAAGATGATGGCCATTCCTGCATTTCGTTCGATTTACAGTTATTACATTCAAGAGGTCGCCAATTACATGGGGTCATTGGAGTTTACCGATGGAGTCTTGAATTTGCAATCGATTATTGCGCCTTCAGCACTCGCGGATACCTACCGAACATTGGATTACGGTTTTACTGAGGCTGATTTTTTGAATGCCTTGGATAGCACCTGGGGCAATCACGTGACCAAAGGTATTTGGGAATTTACCCAAGTCCGCGCAACCAGTGCATTGAGTCAATTGGATGCCAATGTGACCAGTCCTGCTTTGGTCTATCAAGTTTATTCTCGGGTTGAACAAGATACCGCTCAGTTGTATTTTAGGTCAACAATGAATATGGCCAATGTGGCCTACCGCATTCAAGGCGCTTCGACCTGGAATGTGTTGAGTGCGCAAATAACCGGGCAAACGGCATGGGATTATGGAATGTTGGTTTCGCTCCCTTTGGCAGGTTTCCAAGGTACCATTGAATGGCAGGTAACTCCGACTTCGGAAGCCCTGACCTCTCAACCTTGTCAAATCTATGTAAGCCACTGTGGTCGTGATCATGTGGGCTATTTTGTGAATGAATTTGCCCCTAGTGGAACGATGGGTTTTACCGATGAGTTGGGCGAACAAAACGATTGGATTGAAATTTATTGCGAACCAGGCAGTGATGTGCTGTGGAACGACCTTTGGATAACGGATGACTCCAATGATCCCAATAAGTGGAAGTTGAAAAATTTTGGAATACAGACGCCCAATTTTTTAACGCTATGGGCTGATGATTCTCCTGAACAAGGTCAAAAACATTTGAATTTTAAATTGAACAATACCGATGAATTTGTTGGTCTTTCCATTTGGGACAATGGAGACTTTCACTGGATTGATTCCATCACTTACTCCAACGGTTCATTGCTTCACTCTTATGCCCGATCTTTTGACGGTGGTCAACCTTGGCTTTGGACATTGGACGCAACGCCCAGTGCCTCCAATTTGACGACCGCTATACCGGAGTCATCTCAAAGCCCGCTGACGCTTTATCCCAATCCAGCAATGGATGAGGTGCATTGGTTCGGAGGACCTGCGACGGTGTACGACGCGCAAGGAAGAGAGATGAAAGTCTTGTCAGGCCGATGCAATTTCTCTGTTCAACAATGGCCCAATGGATGCTATTGTGTGGTGCATGAAAAGGGTAGAGAGCGATTCATCATTATCCATTGATTGACACCAAATGCAGCGCCTCTTTGACATTTAAGATGGCCATTTTTTTTCTTGGAAAGGCTTTGTTATC
>JBDKGG010000139.1:0-4959 GCA_039798325.1 Bacteroidota bacterium | reverse complement strand
CGGGCCTTCGACTTTTGAAAAAAAGGAGTATCTTCACCTAACCAAAACCGAAAACATTGATTCTTGATTTAGCATTGGCCTTTTTAACGGCTTTGTTATTGGTGATGATTGCGATGCCCTCACTCATCAAAGTAGCCAAGCTGAAACACCTTGTGGATGAGCCTGGTGAGGATCGAAAACTGCACAACCGCAGCATTCCCACCATTGGTGGAATCATGATTTTTGCTGGAACCTTGTTTGCCTATTGTCTTTTATTCCCTTCTAAGGAACAATGGATGATGGGAAATAATTATGATCCACTATCTGCACTCAACGAATTTAAATACCTGGTTGCCTCCATGTTTGTGCTCTTTTTCCTAGGGTTAAAGGATGATATCATTGGTGTTGCTCCCAATAAAAAGTTATATGTACATTTCTTGGTCGGAGTCATTTTGGTGTACATGGCAGACATCCGAATCACCAGTTTTTGGGGTCTTTTCTCGGTGGGGCAATTGCCTTATTGGGTAAGTTTGGTAGTAAGTTTATTCACCTATATTGTCATTGTCAACTCCATTAACCTGATTGATGGTGTCGATGGTTTGGCTGGAGGAATTGGCTTTATTGCGGCTTCTACTTTTGGTGTCTGGTTCTACAGCACAGGAGATTTGCCTTTGTCGCTGTTGGCCTTCAGTCTAGCGGGCTCATTGATTGGATTTCTATTTTTTAACTTCCAACCGGCTAAAATTTTTATGGGGGACTCTGGGTCATTGATTTTGGGTATGGTCTTGTATGTTCTGGCCATGAAACTGATAGAATTTCCACCCAATCGGATGTATGGTTTTGTGGCCAATGTTTCCAAACCTGTATTGGCTATGGCCATTTTGTGTTATCCACTGATGGATACCTTGCGCGCTTTTACGGTAAGAATCTCAAAAGGGATTTCGCCTTTCAGAGCAGACAAAAATCACATTCATCACAAATTGCTGTCCATGGGATTTTCTCACAGACAAGTTTGTTTCATCCTATACAGCTTTACGCTCTTGATCATTGGCATTACTTTCTTGATGCCACCCAATACGCCCAATATCAGTTTGGCGGTTGTTTTCATCACCACCTTCTTATGCGCAAATGGCTTGTTCTGGTGGGGGAAGAAAAAGCAATGAAGATTTGAAAATATTTTGAAGATTACCCGTTGAGGGTAAAGCGAATCGCAATTCCTGAATTGATGTTGGTGTTGTTAAAGGAATTGGAAATCTTGGGCTTGTTGAACTGGTGATCGTAAAAGAATCTCAACGTCAATTTATCGCTAACCGCCATATCTGCACTGGTCTTTAAACTCCACAATGTCTGTCCCGCTGTAATTTGATTTTGTTGTTCTACAATCTTGCGAATCATGGTGACATTGTCACGCATGGTCAAATCCGCTCTCAAAGTCAACGTTGTACTCTTCAACAATTTCATTGGGAACTTCTTTCCTTTGATTTTAGCAATTGGATTGGGGATGTCGGTGAATTTGTATCCTGTTCCAATTACAAAACTATTGCTTCTGTTTTCTGTCACTTGGTTGTTGGCCAATCCCAAGGCAATGGTCCGATCTCTTTTCATTTCCACTTTGATCTGCGGATCATTGCTCTTCTTGGTCTTTACCGTCATATCAAATCCCAATAAAGGAGACATGGACTCAGTAATGGTCACTGTGTTGATTTGTTTCTGTGCAATCCAGTTGGGGTGCGCATTGGCATCCAATGCGGTTGGCCTTCCCAATTCGTCTTGCTCAAAATTCAAATTGGTCACATAATTGGCATTGACTGTGGATTTGTATTGGTGGTTGATGGTGAATTGCTTGAAGTACTTTTTCACACTTTCCAATTTTGTTAATCCATCATAGCTAACCTTCCAGTTGGGTTGAGCCGATGTTTTAAATGGATTCAAAGCCACCTCATTGGTGCTTTTACCACTGTAGGCCGCAATGAATGCTGGGATAATGACATCTTGCGCCGTTCCCCCAAATCCTTGATAATACCCGGTACTATCCACATCACTCAATTGGTAATTGTTGGCATTCAATCGCCCTGATATCTCTTGTCGGTAGGCAATCAAATTCAAAAATGGTTCTGACATATTTCCATTTCCTTTATCATCTCTGGCAAAAGCAGTGGCCCAGGTGTTGATGGAGGCGCTGAAGTTTCCGGTCTCCATGGGTGACTGGAATTGATATTCCATCGAATCCGCAGAATACCTGAAAAAGCTTGTTAAGTTTCTTCCATCCTGGCGGTTGGCGGTCAACTCAATCTTCAAATACTTGATGGGTTCAATAGAAGCTTTGGCGTTCCATGTTGTGCTGGCGGTCTCGGTATATTGATTGTTTTGGAAAGGTGAGCCCACCACAAAACCGCCGTTGGCCATGTCCAAAGCAAAGTTGCGATCAGTGAGATTGCCTTGCCAATCTGTATTTTGCTGGCCCAATACAAAACCAATTCCTGGTGCCGTAAATTGATTGTTCAATCCCAACAAACCTGCCCTTTGATTGTATCCAGGCAACATCATCCCTTCGTTCTTGGTATAACTTACGTTGGCGTTGCGCACCATCATCAAAAAGCGCAAAGCCACATCAGTCCAAACAATGGGCTCTTTCTTATCTTTCTTATCCAAGTCCTTTCCAAAACCATCCTTATTGTCCGGGTTGTCTTTGTCTCCCTTCTTTTTATCATCCTTCTTCTTGCCTTGATTAATCTCCTTCAACTTGGGAACCTTGTTGTACAATGTTTCAAAATTGGCTGTTGCATTAAAATTCAACTGACGAGAGTTTTGAATTTTGTTACCCAATGTATCCTGAGTGAATGGCGCACGATCCCAACGGAAGCTCGAACCATACTTGACATCCGAATTCACAAAATCAATCAAAGGGAATTTGTCAAACGGCAACTTGTAGGAAGCATTAAATTGATGATTGTAAATGGTTGGTTCACCCATGCTCAAGATGTTCTGACGAACGGTATCCTTGTAAGCCTGATACCAATCTTTATCCTCTCTATTGATGACTCCACGTGGCTCACGGATCAACGCAGTAGTAGATGCGGTCAAATCCATTTTTATGCTCTTGGTCAAGTCATATTTGACATTGTAATTGCGGTTCCAACTCCAATTCTTCTGTGCTTGCGTTTGAATCAACATGTCGCTGTAAACCCCTGACAATTCCAAGGTGTTATTGCGAATTCTACTGGTTTCATAAGAACGATTCATGTCGGTATGGAATCCGACGGATTTGATACCGGGATAAAAATTGAACTCTTTGATCCACTTCAAATAAGGCGAGGTTTTAACCAGGGGTAGCTTCGCAAAAGGTTTAATCTCTTTGGGTTTATTGGTAAATGCATAATCAAATGCCCCAGTGTATTGTTTGTTCAATCGCCAGTCAATATTGATGTCGCGGAAATAAATTTCGTTGTAAGAATAGCTCACAGAGAAATTGTCAATGGCGTAAAACTTTGGTTTATCTCCTCCGCCAGCTGCAGGCGCAGGCGCACCAGGCGCGGGTGGTGCAGCGCCCCCGGCCTCGTCTTTTGCTCCTTTCTTAGGTGCAATTTTGACGTTGGTCACATTGATGCTGCGCCGGCGGGTCATCGTTTGCGATTTCTGTTTCAATGGCTTGGACAAAGTTGGCAAGTCATTCAACTCCAAATCAGGTTGCAAGGGGCTGTATCGAGGCGTAGAAATATTCTCCGAATAACCCATGAACAAAGGCAATTGAACTCCCCAATTTTCAGGCATCAATTTGCCCATTTGAATGGTGGTGCTCGCGTCTACGCCGGTCTTGGTTTCTTGTTGTCTTTGTTGAACCTTCTGTTCTACTGAACCCCATCCAGGAGTACTGATATTTCCTGCCACATTCACCGTGGCAAGATCTGCTAATTGTGCGGTCATCCTTCCAACAGCAGCCCATCCAGATGTATTGTCAAACTCTGATAGGCGAAGCTCATTGACCCAAATGGTGGCACATTTGGCCAAGCCATCATCGTTACCAACAAAACTATTTTTCTTGTCGTCCGGGTTTCGAACTCCGATCATCAATACCGTTACATTGGAGACATTGGGATTTCCTTTTACCGAAATGCGCACGTTCTCTGACAACATTTTTGAAAACTCTTGCAATGCGCTGAAACCTGCAGGCCGGTTGGCTTTCAGATCTTGTAGATCTTTGATGATGATATCAAAATTATTTTCTTCTGGCCAAATGTCATTGTCATCATCTGTAAACCAAGGAGTCACGGACATGGGCATTTCGTACTCGTAATAGTTTTGATCGAAATCAGAACCCAAACGCACAAATACAGTCAGGTCTTTGTTCTTTAATGCACTTTCCACACCTTTGGCTTCAACGTGGGCAAACATGCGCAGACGCTTATACTGGCGCATATCAAAGGTGACATTGCGGTAGGCTGCCTTGGCATCACCATCGTTCAAATTGCATACGGTCAAAGACAACGATTGCTCGTTCATGCTGCGCAAATTGGCCGAGGCGACGTCTTGTTCGCGGATGATTCCGGGAGGCACGGTGTATGGAACAGGCTCTCTGTTTCCGTTCTCTTCAATGTTTACAGCAGCGATGTCAAATTCAGTAGGCTCGTCATCATTGGGCTCCAACTCCTGCGGACCCAATAGGCTTGTGCTGTATTTGCGCCACTCACCGCGCACCAATTCGAGTCGCGCAAAACGCAAGGTCACCGGCTGCTCCCAACCTTTTAAGAACATTCGAATGTATCGAATTGAGCGAAAATCGGGAATGTTTCCCACGCGCTTTTCAAACTCCTTAATGGGTACTTTGAATTGATACCATCTGATTTCTCTCTCCTCTCCATTGGCCGTGGTTTTGGTGGTAACAAAGCTATCGGTAATGTAATTGTCGCCGATGTTGTTCTCTCCCAAATCACCAGGACGTAAACTGACTTTGTACTGAAAGTAACTTTCTATTTGGTTCAA
>JBDKGG010000138.1:0-11275 GCA_039798325.1 Bacteroidota bacterium | reverse complement strand
TCTGCCTTGTTGCGTTTAAAGACAAGGTTTCATGATGGTAATCCTGATGTTTTGTTTACCATGCCCATTTCACGAGATGATCTGGCCGCCATGGTGGGTACAGCAACGGAGTCGGTCATCAGAACATTGAGTGATTTTAAAGAAGAAGGATTGATTAAAATTCAAGGTTCTGCCATTACCATCGTGCACGAGGAGAGGTTGCGCAGGATGAAGAATTAATGCGTTTGGCAACAACTCATTTTTTCTTTGTTCATTTTGGGACTCAAGTAGGGAATGCCAAGATTGGCACCCCTTAGTATGAAAATAAGTCCAAGAACGAGCAATGAAATTCTGGCCCACCTTTGTCTTACCCATGGCCATCTTTCGGTTATTTTACCACCCCCTATGGCAGTCATCCAAAGCACAGGAGTGTTCCCCACAACGAAAAACAAAATGAATAGAACACTATGCACAGCATTCCCATAGAGGAGTGCTGCGCCGATTGCGCTAATGGACCAACCACAGGGAAGGAAACCATTCATCATCCCTTGAAAGAAATTTTTATAAAGCGGAAGTGAAGGCACGATTTTCTGCAATTGATTTCTCAAAGGGAACAAGAATTTGCCCAACGTTTTTTGAAAGGAAGGGATCCATCCCAATATGAAAATTGCCCCACCCAAAAGGCCAATGGCTCTTTGCCACCCCATCCCTTGAGCTGTTTTGCCCAGCAGTAGGAAAAGAGAAAGTAATAGGATGTAAGCCAGTGCTCGGCCCAGGTGATGAAGAACAATTGGTTTGAAGCCGCGTTTGCCTTGTCCACCGTGCATGGCCATGATTAGTGGGCCACACATGCCCAGGCAATGGATGCTACCCGCTAAGCCGAGCGTCAGTCCTGCTATCAAACTTGTTCCCATCACTATTTCACCCATATTTCTTTTTCCTGATAATAGGACATGCCTTGGTTGGTCCAGCTTATTTTCAATTTGTATTTGGCTGGTAACAGAGGAATGACCAATGCACTTTCAGTGGTGTGCATGTCTTTGTCTTTGTTTTGATCCGTTGGACAATACACTTCAATGTTCTTTTGAATCGACGCGATATTTTTTGGAAAAATCAGTTGAACGCCCTCCGAAACAACGGTTGTAATAACCGATAGTTTTTCAGATTGGACACGTTTGGCTCCATCTATTTTTTCTTGATGCAACTGTTCCTTTTTGTAGTAATCGGTGGTGACCATCTCATAGTTTTCTTGCGTTGATTTGTATACCAACGAGAGAATCATGGCGGCAAATCCGATATAAACCAATGTTATTTTCCAACCCCAGTTCATGATGTTTTGTTTTTAGCGATGCGGTGCAATGAAGTTGATGTTGTCTGAACCGATTTTTTTTCCGGATGACCAGCATTCCATTTTCCATTTGTTTTTTTGTTCTGGGATGGCATTGGCTGGAACTGTCAAGAAAAATTCTGCATCAAGACTAGATGATGCTGGGATAATGATTTCTTGCTTTCCAATCCATTTTACCAAACCTACTCTGTCCTTTAGCTTCAAATCAACGGGCATGTCATGCTCCGTTTTATTGATTAGTTTGATGTTGTACAAATTGCTAATGCTGCCGTCTGCTTCAGTGGTAAAGAGTGTTCCCCTTGCTCGTATGATGCTCATGCCCATGCTTGATCGAGTAGTAAGCAGTGTAATTTCAAGGGCAACAATGAGCAGAAGAATGACACTGTAACCCATTATCCGCGGCGTAATTTTCCACTTCTGATTGGTCTGAACCCCTTCTTCTGAATCATAACGAATGAGTCCTTGCGGTAGGTTGATGCTATCCATGATGTGATTGCAAGCGTCGATGCACGCGGTGCAGTTGACGCATTCCAATTGGGTTCCATTTCGGATATCAATTCCAGTAGGACAGACATGAACACACGCCTTGCAGTCGATGCAGTCGCCTTCCCCTGAAATGATGCCTTTGTGCGCCTTGTGCCGCGGCTCGCCTCGGACATGATCATATGTGACCACGATGCTTTTTTTATCGAGTAGCACTCCCTGCATTCTACCATATGGACAAACCACCAGACAGACTTGCTCTCTAAACCAAACATAAACAAAGAAGAAAACCAAGGTGAAGATGATCATCAAACTCAGTGATCCAATATGCTGTTGAACAGGCTCGTTCATCAAAGCCCACAATTGATCCGTTCCAATGATGTAGGCCAGGAAAGTATTGCCTACTAAAAAGGAGAACAATAAAAACAAGAGGTATTTGATGGAGCGCTTGCGAATCTTTTCCGCATTCCAATTCATTTTTTTCAAAGCTTTTTGTTCGGCTGCATCACCGTCAATCCAATATTCTATTTTTCTGAAAACCATTTCCATGAAAACAGTTTGTGGACAAACCCAACCGCAGAATATCCTGCCATAGATCACGGTGAACAATGCAATGAATACAATAAACGATAGCATGCCCAATACAAAAATGAAAAAGTCCTGCGGCCAAAAGCGCACACTGAAGAGCACATATTTGCGCTCCAAAATGTCAAACAAGAAAAGTGGTTGTCCGTCTATTCGTACAAAGGGCAGTGCAAAGAATACAAGCAAATAAGCGTAGCTTAAGTAGCTACGCCATTGATAATACCTCCCATTTGGTTTTTTGGGATAAAAGAAAACCCGATGTCCCTCATCATCGATGTGGGTGACATGGTCTCTGAAAGAATCGTCCATGTTATTTGTTCATCGCGGTTTGTAAGGTATCTGTTGTCAGATGGGTGATACCAGTGCTATCTCCTTTGACGGATTGGAAAAGGGTTCCCTCGGGGGCTTTGGCACCCGGTGGATTGGATCCTTGCAAGCTGAGCACATATGACGCCACTTGTGCCATTTGCGAAGCAGACAAATCCGTTTTCCATGATTTCATTCCGGTTCCCTTTACCCCATATTTAATGGTTTTGAACAGGTCTTTGATGTCACCTCCATGTTTCCAGTAGGCATCCGTCAGGTTGGGACCAACTTTTCCTTCAGCCATCGTGCCATGACAAGATACGCACAAGGATTGGAATGTGTTGGCACCTGATTGTATGTCAGATGCGTTGTCCAATAAAACAACAGTGTTTTCATTGACAGCATCTTTTTGTGTCGCCTGATAGGCCGCGATATCTAGTGCGGCTTGATCCATTTGGTTTTGGTATTCCTTTAAACTGCTGGGTCCATTTCCTCCCATGTGATAATAACCTAAGTAGATCACTGCAACAATGATGGTGAGGTAAAATCCATATTTCCACCAGGGTGGCAAGCTGTTGTCCAATTCACGGATACCGTCGTATTCATGATCAGTGAGGATGGTGTTTTCTTCCGCAATGTCGACTGATTTATTGAACCATTTCCAAAACTTGGATTCTTGGTTGGTTGACTCAGTTGCGGGCTCCCAAGCTTCGTATTCAGAGGGCTTTTCCGTCAACTTTCTGATTTGTTGCGCATAGTACATGACCACAAAGGCTTCCACGATGACGATAAAAGCCAAGGCATTCATGGGGGTGTTTCCTAAACCATGGTGCACCATGTCGCCGAGCATTTTGCCATAATCGGTCATTCCGAATATCAATAGTATCCATCCACCTTGCTGAAAGGTCTTTTGTCGATCCTCTTTCATTTTTCTGATTTTTTCTTTGGACAATGCCAAAAAAACACGCTGAAATTGGTAAATGAAGAACAAAAGTAAAATGGCAATAAAACACAACAAATAAAAGACTGGACTTTGATAAACGCCAGACTCATGCGGCATTTTACTGGCTGGATTTACAGCAAGCAATTCAACGCCGCTGAATACTCCAATCAAAAGGATACTTAGCTTTTTCATATTCATTGTTCCAATGGAAGGTTACTTTTTTCTTCAATATCAGATTTGCGAAGTCTGAATGTGCTGTAGAGCACAAAGGCAAATACAGCGGCAAATAGAAAGAGGGATATCATGGGATAGATGCTAACGTCTTCTATGGTTTCGAGGTAAGTTCTGAATTTCATTTTACGGGTTCGTTGGTGGGAATCATGATGTCTGTACCTAGTCTTTGTAGGTAGGCAATCATGGCAATGATTTCATGATTGTTTTGTAAACCTTCTTCGCCCAGTAATAAATTTTTCTCATCCTTTTTTAAGTCCTCATAAATGGTGTTGGCTTGCTTCATGGCCAATTCAGAACCATGGTTCACTTCATCCTGTGTATAAGGTACCCCGAGCGTTACCATTGCTTCCATTTTGGCTTTCAAAGAAGCCAAATCGATTTCATTCTTGAACATCCATGGATAGGCGGGCATAATGGAACCGGCGCTGATGCTGCTGGGATCCATCATGTGGTTGTAATGCCAACTGTTCATGCGGCGCAATTTGTCCGTTCCTTCTCGAGCCAAATCGGGACCAGTTCTTTTGGACCCCCATTGGAAAGGATGGTCATAAACAAACTCTCCTGATTTTGAATATTCACCGTAACGTTCAGTTTCTGATCGGAAGGGTCTTACCATTTGCGAATGGCAAGTGTAACAGCCTTCTCTGACATACAAATCTCTACCCAATAATTCAAGTGGCGTATAGGGTTTGACATTGGCGATGGTGGGGATGTTTTCTTTGATCATGAAGGTAGGAATCATTTCAATCAATCCTCCAATGGCCACCATGACCAAGGCCAATACCAACATGGTGATGGGTTTGCGCTCAATGATTCTGTGCCAATGTTCTTTGCCTTTTAGGACAACCTTTTTGGCCAGCGCTGGAGCCTGTGCTTCTTCTTCGGGCAGGAAGTCTCCTTGCTTGGCTGTTTTCCAAAGATTAACCACCATTAATATGGCCCCTGCCAAGTAAAGCATTCCACCCACAGAACGGACAGCGTAGAAAGGACGCATGAATTTTACAGTATCCAAAAACTGGTATTGCAATTGACCTTCAGGGGTGAATTCTTTCCACATAGAGCTTTGCATCCATCCTGCCCAATACATGGGAATGGCGTACAGAAGAATGCCCAAGGTGCCAATCCAAAAATGCCAAGAGGCCCATTTTTGACTGTAGAGCGAAGTGCGCCACATTCTGGGAATCAACCAATACAATACACCAAAAGTGAGGAATCCATTCCATCCCAAAGCACCAACATGCACGTGCGCAATGGTCCAATCTGTGTAGTGTGAAATGGCGTTGACATTTTTCAACGAAAGCATCGGGCCTTCAAAGGTGGCCATGCCATAAGCGGTAACCGCTACCACCATGAACTTCAATACCACATCTTCACGCACTTTGTCCCACGCCCCTCTTAAGGTCAAAAGTCCATTGATCATTCCTCCCCAGGACGGAGCAATGAGCATGATGGAGAACACAGTACCCAATGATTGCGCCCAATCGGGAAGCGAGGTGTACAACAAATGGTGAGGACCGGCCCAGATATAAATAAAGATCAAAGCCCAGAAATGGATGATGGAAAGACGATAGGAATAAACAGGACGGTTGGCGGCTTTGGGAATGAAATAGTACATGATGCCCAAATAGGGTGTCGTGAGGAAAAAGGCCACAGCATTGTGCCCATACCACCATTGCACCAAGGCATCTTGCACGCCAGCATAGAAAGAATAACTTTTGAGCATGCTCACGGGCAATTCAATGCTGTTCACAATGTGCAACATGGCTACGGTGATCCAAGTGCCGATATAAAACCAAATGGCAACATAAAGATGACGTTCTCTTCTGGTGAGAATCGTACCAAATAGGTTGATTCCAAATACAACCCAGATTAATGTGATGAGAATGTCGATGGGCCATTCCAACTCTGCGTATTCTTTACCAGTGGTGAATCCCAAAACAAGTGTGAGGGCAGCCAAAACAATGATGAGTTGCCATCCCCAAAAATGAATGGCCGATAGTTTATCGCTCCACATGCGTGATTTGAGAAGGCGTTGCAAAGAGTAATACACCCCCATGAAAATTCCGTTTCCAACAAAGGCGAAAATCACGGCGTTGGTGTGCAGTGGACGAAGACGACCATAGGTGGTTTCAGCCACATTAAAGTTGAGCACAGGAAACACCAATTGCAGTGCTATGAGCAAGCCGACGGTCATGCCCACTGCACTCCACAAGGCCGTCGCGATGGCAAATTGTTTTACGATCTTATTGTCGTAAAAAAACTTTTCAATTTGTTGATTTTCCATAAGGTTTTGATTGGGATTCGGTTTTAACGGTGTCATCATGAAGCATGCGCATGGCGGGGGTTTCCACATCGTCCCATTGGCCGTTCTGCGTAGCCCGAATAAAGAACCACAAGAAGAGCCCTGCAACGGGAAGACTACAACCGATAAGAATGTAAAATGCACTCATGATGATTAGATTTATTCTAATGCATCAAAAGTATTGGGGTCAAAAAAGATGGAGGATGAGTGAGGTCAAACAGGGGGTTGACTTTGGTCATTTTTTTTTGAAGAAACATCTCAAGGTTGGAAGAGTAAATTGGAGAGGGGTCAGCTATGTTTGGCTGGCCGAATGGGGTATAAAGTTTGAACACACGAGGAGCAAAATTTCAATATACGTTATTTGATCAGTCGAGAAAATTCATCAGGAGATAAGATGGGAATCACTGCTTGGTTATAGTCTTTTCGATTACGGGTGATTAAGCAGTCGATATCTTTGATAGAATAGGCGCTTTGCAATTGCAGCGCATCTTCAAAATCCTTCTGGCGCGATAGCAGTCCTTTTTTAATTATTTCTTTGTTGATGGAAATGATGTTCAAATAATCTAAGATGGACAACAATATTCTTCTCAGTTGCCTGTCATCCATGTATTGCTGTAAAAGGTAATGTGTCGTAGCCATGGTATGAGCGGAGGTGTAAAGTTGGATTTTCTTTTGTTCAGCGTGCTTAAAAATAGAAATCGCATGTTTGCTAAATGGGCGTCGATCAGCGATCAAATCCAATAAAATATTGGTGTCAATGAAAACCTTTTTCATAAATGTTTATTGTTTAAATACTCACGAATGGCCTTCTTTTCATTAAACTCCTTTGGCAGTTTTACTGAGCCTATAATGTTTTTTAATTGAGGAGAAAGTGTTGCTGAGTCAACTTCCTCCTCTGAGATTTCCTCTAGGTATTTTTCGATAATGTGCGATAAACTTCGGCCAGTTTGTTTTGCGTATCGTTTGGCCTTTTCAATGACATTTTTTTCGATGGTCAATGTGAGTTTGGTATTCATAGCACGTGTATTGAAAGCAAATATACGTGCAAAGAGTTGAAAAGGTATGAGCACTTTATTCATGGTGTAAATGGTTATAGATTGCAAATTTCGATCAGTTCAATGTGAAAGTCAACCTATAAGTTATGCGGGTTTATGCATGATGAGTCAACCTAATTCTGACCGTTGATGCGTGTTGCGAGATGCACCTGTTGAGCATTTAATATGTCGCTCTTATGGTGTGCTAAGAATTGGAGGATGTATTTGGATCGTCTTGAAGGCGAGGATGCATTTGAATTTGGTTGGGGATGGATTCAATCAAAAGCAATCGTCAAATAATCCCGATGATACTCCCTTTCCTGTTGCTCCGAAGCTATCCATTCACAGGCGATGAATCCTAAGTGTATTTTAGGTGTGAATTGATGTGGTCATATAATGCGGCCATTGTCCACTTCTGTCCATTGATGAATTTTTCTGATGCACCTCAATCTATTTCCTTCTTTGATAACCTGATTGAAACGGTGTTCTGTTTCATTGTCATAATACCAATAGCTAGGATATTCACAGGTAATTAAAAGATTGTTTTCTGGATTGAGCAAGGCCTCTGCCATTCCATACAGAAATGGTGTCATGTCATTGAGATCTTTTCCTTTTTTTACATTCAGAATATTTGAATCCTGAGCGCATGCATTGATGGCAATGCCCTGCGGTCGATTCATTAAGATATGTATTTCAAATGTGTCCTTCTCCAATGTGACTTCATGTGACTGGATAGGTATATTTTTTCCCTTTTGAAAAATTTGTATTTCAAAACAATGTTTGCATCGTTGAGCAATGGTTGGAATGCTCCAAACCAAGCCAAGTAACATCAAGACTACTATTCTGCAATGTCGGGCCATTGGTTGTTGCTTCGGTTGGTGTCAGCCATTTTGCGATAAGGATCAATGGTGACTTTCTTTACATTCAAAGGCAACTGCATGATGTATTTATCTTGTACCCAACCCCACGCGGGGGCTGCAATCCATTGGATCTCTGTTCCTTCTTCCGAATAAGCCATGTTGCGCATCAAATCGATGCTGATGTACCAATATTGGAATTTTCCATCGGTGGTTTCAATCTCTACTTCAATGGGCATAGGCATATCCCCGTTGCGTTTTAATACAATTAATGTAGGCGTACCATTGGCAGATGAAGTCACCACACTATCCACTGCATAGTCAATCGTCTTAGTGGTATTCACAAAATACTCATTGTACCAGTCCAATACCATTCCGCTCTCTTTTTCCATAATGGCCAAGAAGTCTCCCGGTGTAGGGTGTTTGAATTTGAATTGATTGTAAAATCGCTTCATGCCATTGTAGAATTTAATCTCTCCCATGATTCCTTTCAACTGGTACAAATAAGTTTGTCCCTTGCTGTAAGCTGCATTGGAATAGGCATAGTTGGTATTGAAGTGATCGGCGTGGGTGGTCATCGGTTCCTCTTTTCCACTCCCGGCCAATTGAATGTATCCTCCTACGGCATCCAAATGCAAGGGATTGGCGGGGTTGGGGAACAATTGATCCATCACTTCGTCCGATGAAAAACTGGTGAACCCTTCATCCATCCAATAATACAAACTCTCATTGAATCCCAAGATGCCTTGGTACCAGCTGTGCGCCAATTCATGCGCTGCTACGCCTACCAATGATCCAATTTTTCTCTTGCCCGTGATGAGCGTGGCCATCGGATATTCCATACCTCCATCTCCGCCTTGTATAAAGCTATAGACAGGATAGGGATACTGACCAAAGTGCTCATTCATGTAGGCAAATATTTTGGGTGTCATCTCTTGAAACTTCTTCCAGTTCTCCTCTAGTCCTAAATTTTTCAAATAATAAAAATGAACCTTTAACCCATCAGGGAGGGTAATCATGTCATGCTGATAATCTTTGTCTGCTGCCCAAACAAAATCATGAATGTTTTTTCCCATGAAGCAGATGGATTTTCTGTTGTTTTCTAAGATAACTTCTCTGCATTGTTCTCCAGTGGCCGCCACAACAAAGTCTTTTTGAATGTTGATTTCTACTTCAAAGCTTCCGTATTCGCCGTAGAATTCTCTTGCGATATAGGGATTGGGGTGCCAACCGTTTTGGTCATATCCGCAAATTTTGGGATACCATTGGGACATGCTGTAATCCACGCCCTCAGCACTGTTGCGTCCGGATCGTCTGATTTGAATCGGCACTTGACCGTTCCAGTCCATGCTGATTTTCGCTTTTTTTCCAGGAAGGATGGGGTTTTTTAGGACAACTTTTGCAATGGTGCCCATCTCAATAATTTGTCCTTCTTTTCCATTTACCACAACCTTGCTCAAATGTTGGTGACCATATTCTTCAGGTTTGAGTTTGCTGATTCTGTCTCCAACACGTGGGTCTGGATCAGCAATCCAGAGCGATCGCACATCCATGTCACTGCCTGGCTGAAAGGCGTTGAAATACAAATGAACAAATACCTCCTTGAGTGTGTCTGCTGAGTTGTTGAAATAAGTGATTTGCGAACGGCCTTCAAACTGATGATTTTGATCGTTCAAAGAAACCTGCATCTTGTAATCCACACGCTGTTGTGTGGGTTGGTTTTTCGCAAAGGAGTGAACACTGGATGCGATGAATAGAAAGAAGAAAACTTTTTTCATGTTGTGTTTTATTACCTTGAGGTGGACTCGTCATCCATCCACATTTTTTTCAATTTTAATGTTTGTTCAAGAATATCCCTTACACATCCTTGACCACCCTTGAAAGGTGAGATGTAATGGGAAATGTTTCTGATTTCAAAGGCTGCATCCGCAGGACAGCTACCCATGGCCACCATTTGCATTACCCAAAAATCGGGGATGTCATCCCCCATGTAAACGGTGGTGGATGGATCGATTTTCCCGTTGTCTATCCATTCCTGCAACCGTTCTTTTTTGGTGGATACACCCAGGTGAATTTCCTGAACGCCCAGCATTTCGAAACGCTTGCGAACGGCTTCATTTTTTCCCCCACTAAGAATGAAGATTTTAATGCCTTTTTTAATGGCCAGTTGCACGGCATAGCCGTCACGGACATTGGCGGTGCGCATTTGGGTTCCATCTTCCGTTAAGTAGACGATGTTATCCGTAAAGACACCATCTACATCGAAGATGAAGGTGTCTGTTTTGGCCAACTGTGCTTTATAGTTTGGAATGTCCATATTTCTCGAGAATATAGTTGCTAAGGGTTCGGTAAATGTTTTGCTTTGGTGAATTATTCAATAAAGCGAGGTGCTTTTCCAATGTGATCAAATCATTTCTTTTGGCTGGGCCAGTTTGAAGGGTTTGAGGGGATGCCGTCTTTATCTTATCAGCCAATTGTTGTATAGTGGCAATGACAAGATGTGGAGGAAGGTTTTCTTGTTCTAGTAATTCAAATGCGATTTGGTACAAGCTGGATACAAAATTATTGGAGAAAACCGCGGCCATGTGCGCTTGGGTTCTTTGCTGCTGATTGGTGTAAGTCAATTGATTTTGATAAGGCTGCATCAATGTCAAAACCAATTTGGACATTTCGTCATTGGATGCCTCCCAACAAAATGGAATTTGCGAATAATCTATTTCTTGATCTTGAATGAAAGAGTAAATTCCCCAAAGCACAGCTTTGTTGTCCGATTGTATTTCATTCCAATCGGTGCTTCCGCTTGGGTATATAATAGGGATGTGATTTGGAATAAGTTGAGCGACTTGTGGCAATTGATGATCGGGTACGGCCAACAGAACAAAGTCAATGGATTGGTCCCAATCGGTCAGGGGCAAGCATGGAATGCCCAACGCAGACATTTTTTTTTCAAAATTGTCTGAACTTTTTGAAAACCCAAAAAGGCACTGATGGCCATTTTGCATCCACATTTTACAATAATGCCAAGCAACGTTTCCACTGCCAATCACTGCAAACTTCATGGTCCAAAGGTACATCGTTCTGCATTCAATTGTAAATTCGCTGAGATGATTGAAAATTTTGAATTGATAACACCATCTCCTTGGCCCGATTATGAGTTGTTGGATTGTGGTGATTTTGAGAAGTTAGAGCGCTTTGGAAAATACA
>JBDKGG010000137.1:0-5718 GCA_039798325.1 Bacteroidota bacterium | reverse complement strand
AACCAGACCATCGCTCCCAACACCCCACTTGCGGTGGCAAATGCGTTGGATCCAATTGACCTCAGGAACATCCCGGAAAGTCCTTCCATCCAAAACGACAAAATCATTCCCCGTTCCTTGGTATTTGTAAAACGTTGTACTCACCTCACAAAAATACGATAAAGAAGAAAGGGGGTGAATGCCCCATAACCTATTATTTTTGTTCCATGAATGTGGGAAGTATACGATCCAAGGCATTGAATGCTGAAAAACTGATGAAGGGCTTTGAGCTCATGTGTCAGGCCAGAAGTTTATCAGACATTTACGAGGCCAACGCAAAGGTCACCGCCAAGTATGTACATGCCACCTCGCGTGGTCATGAAGCCTGCCAATTGGCCCTTGGACTGCAGTTGAAAGAAATCGATTATTTATCCGCTTATTACCGCGATGACAGCATTCTATTGGGGATAGGGATTCAACCCTATGAACTCATGATGCAATTGATGGCCAAAAAGTCGGATCCCTTTACAGGTGGTCGCTCCTACTACTGCCATCCTGCTTTGAATCGACCCGGCTTCCCAAAAATCCCCCATCAAAGTTCTGCCACGGGAATGCAAGCCATTCCAACCACAGGTGTTGCGATGGGACTTTGGTACAAAGAACAAAATGGTCTGCATGACAAAAAGGATCCCAACAACAACCCCGTAGTGGTATGTTCCTTGGGAGATGCTTCCATGACAGAAGGTGAAGTATCGGAGGCCTTGCACATGGCATCACTGAAACAATTGCCCATCCTTTATTTTGTTCAAGACAATGAATGGGACATCAGCGCACATTCCTCAGAAATCCGATTTGGCGATGCCACGACATTGGCCAAAGCCTACCCAGGCATACAAGTAAAGAGCATTGACGGCACCGATTTCGTTGCGAGTTATGACGTCATTCATGATATCCTAGCAGACATTCGAAAAAATCGTCGCCCCTGGCTTTTGCATTGCAAAGTGCCTCTGTTGGGCCACCACACCAGTGGTGTGCGCAAAGAATGGTACCGAGATGATTTGGAGGAAGCGCAAAAGCGCGACCCCCTTCCCAAGTTTCAAAAGCAATTGGTGAAATTGGGATTTGCCCAAGAAGCCATCGATGAAATTTGGCTTTCACAACAACAGCGAATTGAGCAAGAATACCAACGCGCCCTCTTGGCTGAAGATCCCGCTCCTCATCAATTGATGGAGCACATTTTTGCCCCTACTCCCATCACACAGGAAAGTGGCGAAAGAAGTCCTGCAGGAAAAGAAGCTACAGTAATGGTTGACAGTGCGCTTTTTGCCATGCAAGAAATTTTAGCACAAGACCCCAACGCATTGCTATACGGACAAGATGTAGGAAAAAGATTGGGCGGAGTGTTTCGAGAGGCAGCAACTTTGGCCGAGAAATTTGGAGACAACCGAGTATTCAACACGCCGATACAAGAAGCCTTTATCATTGGAAGCACGGTAGGAATGAGTGCAGTCGGACTCAAGCCCATTGTAGAAGTTCAGTTTGCGGATTACATCTGGCCAGGATTGAACCAATTGTTCACAGAAGTTTCAAGAAGTTATTATTTGAGCAATGGTCAATGGCCGGTAAGCTGCATCATCCGCGTCCCCATTGGAGCATACGGAAGCGGTGGCCCTTACCACAGCAGCAGTGTCGAAAGTGTGTTGCTGCAAATCAGGGGAATCAAAGTAGTGTATCCAAGCACAGGAGCAGATTTAAAGGGCCTATTGAAAGCCGCTTACCATGACCCCAATCCCGTTGTTGTATTAGAACACAAAGGATTGTATTGGAGTAAAGTCAAAGGAACCGAGGAGGCCCGAACCATCGATCCCAGCGAGGACTTTGTTATACCCATTGGAAAAGGACGCGTGGTGCAAACGGCAACAGCAACAAAATCGCTTACCGTTATCACCTATGGAATGGGGGTTTATTGGGCCAAAATGGCCAGCAAGAACATGGAGGCACAAGTGGAAATCATCGATCTTCGCTCACTCAACCCCATCGATTATCCGCTGATTAGAGAGAGTGTGGAGAAAACCAATCGATGCTTTGTGCTCACTGAGGAGCCCGCGACAAATGGCTTTGCGCAAGCCCTTGCCGGATGGGTGGCACAAAACTGCTTTGAGTCATTGGAGGCTGCTCCAAAAGTCATCGGCAGCCAAGTCACACCAGCCATACCTTTGAACAGCACTTTGGAACAAGCCTATCTTCCCAATGTTGAAGAAATCAGGACCAGCATGCAAGCCATGCTCGATTTTTAAAGCATGAAAAATTGGATTCAGAAATATGGATTTTGGTTGCTCATTGCTAGCGCAGCCCTCTTTTGGATTTATCGGCAATGGCCCCACAGCATTGCCATTGAAGACATCCAATTGCAAGAGCCATCCGGACAAATCACACCCTTGATGATTTCTGAAGACTCCATTACCATCATTCATTTTTATGCGCATTGGTGTGGACCCTGCATGCGAGAACTGCCAGAAATTGCCCAAGTCAGAAAAACGTATCAGTCCGCCGGCGTATCCATCATTTGTGTTACGGATGATGATTTTTCTTTTATTGATGACCTCAAATCCAGAACCGGATTAAAAATTTTTAAGACTTCATCATTGAAGGACTTAAAAGTGTTTAGCATACCCATGACTTATATTTACAACAGAAAAGGACAGCAAACACAACGTACAAAGGGTAGCCTTGAGTGGCTAGATCCCAATACGTTAAAACAAATTTTAAAAGACAATAACCATGAGTGATAGCATTGTTACATTGATTATAGATGGCACCAAGACAGAAGCCATCGTAGACAAAAATGGAAAAAGCCTTTTACAAGTAGGCATTGATTTGGGGTTGGATCCTCCCTACTCTTGCCAAGGAGGCATTTGCACCTCTTGTCGCGCCAAGGTGTTAGAAGGTGAGGTACAAATGAAAGTCAACCATGCCCTAACGCCAAGAGAGGTGGAAAAAGGTTACATTCTTGCTTGTCAATCGCATCCTTTAACAGATAAAGTGGTTATCACTTGGGACGAATAGTATATTTTTGGTGCAATGAAAAAGTCGATTTTTTTATGCACCATTTTGGCTTTGGGCATTTTTGCGGCATGCAAGCATGACTATCCCGCTCCATCAAATGAGCCAACAGTATCCATGACATGCCCCAGTGACACTGTCTACTTTCAAAATTCCATTCTTCCCATACTAGTATCCAATTGCGCCATGTCGGGATGCCATGATGAGCATTCCGCGCGCGAAGGAGTCATCTTAACAGATTATGTCAATGTGATAACGACAGGAGGTGTAAATCGAGGCAATGCCAATCGCAGTGAGTTGTACAGGGCCATTACCAATTCCGATGAAATCATGCCTCCCGCTAATTACGGAACATTGTCATCTGAGGAAATCAATCTCATTAAAACTTGGATCAATCAAGGGGCTAAAAACAACATGTGCGGAAAATGTGACACCCTGAACTTCACCTTCGCTACAGGTGTTTGGCCGATTGTCGATATGTATTGTCAAAATTGCCACAGCAGTGCTACTTCCGAAAATGGTTATCATCAATACAACAGCTGGAATGACATCGTTGCGGATAGTGAAGCTTTCTGGGGAAGCATAAGAAACATCAATGGCTACAAATTGATGCCTCAAAATACCACAGGATTGAATGACTGTCAACAGACCATCATCAGAAAATGGCTAAATGCCGGAGCACCCAACAATTGATCTCATGAAAAAGTCCCTTTTTGTTCTTTTCCTTTTCGCGTCTATGATCGGCTGTTACTACGACGTTGAGCAAGACTTGTATTCCAACAAACCCTGTAACAACAGCGTGATTAGTTACAATGGCCGCATCAAAAACATCATGGAAGCCAGTTGCACGAGTTGTCATTCGGGATCAACTCCTTCAGACGGAATCGCCCTGACCAATTTTACTGAAGTAAAAAATTCAGACCAATTGGGCAAATGGCTTTGCTCTATTGAGCAAGGCGCCAGTTGCTCGGAAATGCCAAAAGGAGGAAAGTTATCTGATTGTGACATTGAAGCTTGTCAACTTTGGGTGGCGCAAGGTTATCCTGAGAATTAATCATTTAAATTATCGTAACCTATTCTTATCTTTCCACTCATGAATGGTGGAAGATTTCGGTTGTCGTTTTTTTTACTTTTTGTTCTGATTTCTGGTTGTCTAGAAAGTCAGGTCAATCACTGGGAGACCATTGTTTATGATCAATCCAATTGGTCGTATTTCGTTCCGAATGCTGCGATATCTGAATGGAACACCCTCAATTTCAATGATGACATCTGGCCAACTGGTCAAGGTGGATTTGGCTTTGGTGACAACGATGACAACACCGTAATTCCATCAGGGTCCATCTGTTTGTACCAAAGATTTGTTTTCGATATCGCTAACCCGTCCCTCATTCATCAATTGGTTCTCAACATGGATTATGATGATGGTTTTATCGCTTACCTCAATGGTACCGAAATCGCCCGCGGTGGAATCAGCATAGGCGTAACACCTGCTTTCAATGAACCCGCCTCAGGATCTCATGAGGCGGTGATGTACAATGGAGGTAATCCAGAACAGTTTGTTATTTCATACAACATCACCTCTTCCCTTTTGACTCCAGGAAATAACGTTTTGGCGATCGAAACACACAACCAAAGTACCAATTCAACCGACTTCACCTCAAGAGCCTTTCTGCATGCAGGACTTACGAATTCTGATGTTTTGTTCAATCCCACACCGAGCTGGTTTACTCCCCCATTTTCTTTTTACACTTCCAATTTACCCATTGTGGTCATTGACACCTATGGCGTAACCATTCCTGACGAGCCCAAAATCAACGGAACCATGGGCATCATCAACAATGGTGAAGGGATGACCAATTCACTCAGCGATGATTTCAATGAATTCAGCGGACTCATCGCCATTGAGAGAAGAGGATCATCTTCCAATGGCTTTCCTGCAAAATCCTATGGTCTGGAAACCCGAGGTCCGGATAGTGTCAACTACAACGCGTCCATTTTTGATTGGCCCATGGACAACGATTGGATTTTGTACGCCCCATACACCGACAAATCCTGCATGCGCAATGTGCTCACCTACCAAATGGGGAGAGATCAGGGCCGTTGGACTCCCCGAACACAATTCTGTGAAGTGATTCTCAACGGGGACTACATTGGCATCTATGTTTTTATGGAGCGGATTAAAATCAATCCAGGTCGTGTCAACATCGATCCTTTGATGCCCTCAGACACATTGGACAATGAGCTCACCGGTGGATACATTCTCAAGGTGGACAAAACAACTGCTGGAGGTGTGGTGGCGTGGTCCTCTCCTTATTATGGCGCTCCGCCCAGCAACATCCATACAACGTTCCAATTGCATGACCCAGACTTATCGGCGCTGCATCCCAATCAGTTGAACTATATTCAAGACTATGTTACCACTTGGGAAGACATACTAATGGATAGCATACTCTTTAATCATCCCACAGTTGGTTATGCTCAATTCATTGATGTCTCTTCCTTCATCGACTATTTCTTGGCCAATGAAATCACCAAGAACGTCGATGGATATCGGATTTCCACTTTCCTATACAAGGAGCGATTCAGTGAAGGTGGAAAATTAGTGGCTGGTCCTTTGTGGGATTTCAATATTGCTTTGGGCAATTCCAATTATTGTGATGGCCCCAATGTCGAAGG
>JBDKGG010000136.1:0-3117 GCA_039798325.1 Bacteroidota bacterium | reverse complement strand
ACGCTTAATCCATATTGCAAGCGGTTGTATCCCCAACTCCCCATCATGAGGCTGGATTTCAGCATGGTCGAACCATAAGTGGCTCGGAGACCCTTCATGAGCATTACGCCTCCAGTTCCATTCCCGTACTCCACAGAAGCTGGGCCTTTTACCACCTCGGCCTCTTGCACCCACATGGGGTCAATGGTTTCCATGGGGGTAGTTCCATCGGGCGAGGTCATAGAAAAGCCATTGAAATACATGCGCACATTGCGCACACCAAAAGTGGAGCGCAACATGGATCCACGTATGTTGATTCGAGGACTGCCGCCCTGTCCCCTTGATTCCATCATGACACCGGGGATAGCATTCAATCCTTGTTGTAATGAAGACCCATCCGCACTCCATTGTTTAAAATTCAAAATCCCCAACATTGCCGGCACACGTTCATTTCGGAGAGCCGAAGAAAAAGCCGTTATCTGCAAAGGATTTTCCAAGTGATAATTGGATTGAAAAAAATAATGATACTCCCAAGTGCGATAACCTGAATGATTATCCATGTTGAAAATCCAACGGTTGCAATCGCCGTTGTAACAAATGAGAATGACATCATCATTCTTCATCCATAAATCAGCCCCCACAGTGGGATTGCATGCATGAGACTCTTGCGTGGTGGCATTGGCAAAGGTCCAATTTCCAGCAGAAGTATCCAATGCCGCTGACTCATCGAAGAAAGCAATGATTCGACATTTCTTTCTCTCCGCTTCTTGGGCTGAGCTGTAAAAAAAACAGCCCATCGCAATCACGAGGGCTGTCCATTTTGAGATCGTTTTCATTAATGAGAAACCACAAAAGTTTTGGTGATGGTACCTTGAGGACTAGTACTGCGAACAAAATACTTCCCAGCAGCCCATTCTTCAGCGTTCCATTTCATGTTGGACGAAACCACTTGGGTTTCATTGACCAATTGACCGTTGAAGTTGATGATTTCTACTTTGCTTCCGATGAATGAGTCAGAAAAATTCAAAGTCAATTCATTGGAAACCGGATTGGGATAAACTACAATATTCTGAGCAGGTGCATGATTCAAAACAGAAGTATTGGTGTAGTTCAAATTTCTGAACTCCTTAATAATGTTTGGACCTGAACCCGGATAAGCCGCACCATTCAAGGCCATGTATAAAGCCCCGGTATGCGGATTGACACAAAAATCACGAATGCGCTGATTGAACACTTGGAAATAAGTATCCTGCGCATCGTTGCAAGTAGCGGTTTGACCATCAGCGCTCAAATGAATAACAGATAGACGCTCGTAGGTTCCACCTAAACCGCCCAAAACTGCCATCAAAATACAATTCTGCCATTCGGGTATGGCAGGATGAACATAGTATTCCAAACCATTGACCGCACGACAAGGGGACCACTCCAAAATGGGCTCTTTCACATTGTTGGCAGTGCAATAGGTTTGTTCAGCAGTGGTATTGCAAGCACCCTGAACAGTAGGCCATCCGTAATTGCGATTGGGCTCCACGATGTTCAATTCATCAGAAGCATTTTGACCATGCTCACTTTCATAGATGATTCCATTTGGACCAACGCAAAGACCTTGACCATTGCGGTGTCCAAAAGAATATACGTAAGAAGTAGGATCAGGATTATCGCTTGGGATGCTTCCATCCAAATTGATGCGCAAGATTTTTCCGTTCAAGGATGTCATGGTTTGACTGCTTACTCCTTGGTCGCCATTGTCGCCTGTGGTCATCAAGATTTTATTGTCTGGTGTCAACAAGAGGCGAGAACCGTTGTGGATGGCAGCTCCACCGATGGCATCAATCAAGATGGTTTCATTCACCAAAGCTGTTCCATCATAATCAAACATGGACAAACGCTCTTTGATGGTATTGGCCCCTTGGTTGTAATTGTAGACAACATACACTTTTGGGTTGGTTAAAAAATCTGGATGCAAGCACATTCCCAACATTCCAGGCTCACTGCCTCCGTTATAAGGAACGGTTTTGGTCAACAAGGTCTCATAGTTTCCTGTTGCCGGATCAATGCGAATAACATTTCCCTTACGGGTGGTGCACCAAATGTAATCATCTGGACCCCACACCAATTCCCATGGAACTTGTAGACCCGTAACCAAATCATATTCAGTCAATGTCGTGTTGCCCACTTGGTGGGTATTTTGTGCCGATGCAGAAAATGCATATGCCATGCACATAAAAACGAAAAACTTTTTCATCATGTGGGTAAAAATAGCGGATGGTTGGCTTAACGACAAATTTTTAACGATTGATCCATTCCATTATGTGCACCTTATATGACACTTGCACCATGGGTTATTCGAAGTGAAATTTGTAAAAAAATAAGATGATTGAAATAACCTACAAAATAACACGTATATTTGACTTTATAAACACACGTGTAATGACCACAAAATTAACGTTAACCATTGACAAAGCCATCATCGAGCAAGCCAAGGAATACGCCTTACAATCCGGCACCAGCCTTTCCAAGTTGACCGAGAACTTCTTCAAATCCTTGGCCCAAAAACCGCACATCCCTGCGATGGAGCATCCGGTATGGCAATTGAAAGGCAGTATACCCGCCGCTGCAATAGAAAACATGCAGCAAGACTATGCATCATTTCTTTTGGATAAATACAGCAAATGAAGCACTTCTTTTTGGACACCAATGTCATTTTAGATTTTCTGATTGACAGAGAAGGATTTACTTCGGATGCTGAGCAGTTATTCCAACTGGCCATTCAAAAGAAGTGCAAGATGTATTGCAGCGCATTGAGTTATTCTCACTTGTTTTATATTACAAGAAAAATTCATGGTGTTGCTCGCGCAAAAAAGAACATCCAAACATTGCTCACCTTGATTTCCGCTTTGCCTGTAGATGAATCGCATATTCAAGACAGCTTGAGCGCTAGTTTCCAGGACCTTGAAGATGGTATTCAATACCACTGTTGCTTGCAAAACAAAAAAATCGACGCCCTCATTACCCGAGATAACAAAGCCTTTCCAAGAAAAAAAATGGCCATCTTAAATGTCAAAGAGGCGCTGCATTTGGTGTCAATCAATGGATAATGATGAATCGCTCTCTACCCTTTTCATGCACCACACAATA
>JBDKGG010000135.1:0-19987 GCA_039798325.1 Bacteroidota bacterium | reverse complement strand
ATTGCCGCTTTGAAGCCAGTGCTCAAGAGCAGATTCGGTGTTAACCGCATTGGATTCACGGGATGGTGGACAAACCAAAAAAAAATCACCTCGGATTTGACCATTGTGGTGGAATTGGATGAACCCATGGGGTGGAGATTCTATGCCCTCAAAGGTTTTTTGGAAGCCAAACTCCAGATGCATGTGGATTTAACCACACATCAAGGAGTAAAGCCCATGATCAGAGAAGAATTTGAATCCATGATTCGTTTCGTATGAGAAGGAAAGCCATTCGCCCTTTTACCAGTTACATCAAGGATATGATTGGTGCGATAGAAAACGTTTTGGAATATTCAAAAGATCTTTCGCTGCATCAGTTTCAGGTTGGTGGAATGTCCAAGGATGCTATTTATTACAATTTTCAAGTCTTGGGTGAAGGGGTAAAGCACATTCCTTTTCATTTTCAAAACAAGCACAAGAATATTCCTTGGATGTACATGGCTGCGCTGCGCAATGATATTGTACACGAATATTTTGATCCAGATGATGAAATTGTTTGGAACATCATTCAATTGGATTTGCCCAAAAACCTGATGGATCTTCAAGCGGTATTGGAGAAAATTGAACATGAAAAAAATTAACGGATTCTTTATTCTATTCTTTATGTGTATTCACGTCAAGGCACAAGTGAGCAATCACTCCTACTCTTCGCCAGAATTGGTCACCTACAGCCACCTGAAATGGAATGCGGAGGTTGATTTTGAAAAGCAGCAAATCATGGCTTCCGCCACTTATCAATTGTTGCACAAGGGTGCTGCGGAACATTTTGTTTTGGATGTCAAGGGATTGGATATTGCGACCGTTGAGGTGGATGGTGCAGCCGTTCCATGGCAATTGGAAAATCAAGATCCCATTTTGGGCAGTGCTCTGCGAATACCCATCACTGCTGAATCCAAAGTGGTAACGTTGAAATACAATACAACAGAAAAGTCTGATGCTTTGCTTTGGGTAGAAGGGGCGCACCCATTTTTGTTCACCCAGTCTCAAGCCATTTTGGCCAGAACATGGATCCCTTGTCAAGATCTGCCAGCGGTGCGTTTCACTTACGAAGCATCGGTAACTGTTCCATCACAACTGCTGCCCCTGATGAGTGCGCGCAATCCAAAGGTTTTAAAGGATGTGAATGCTGCAACAGCTACCTATACTTTTGTTCAGCCCAAACCTATCCCCAGCTATTTGATGGCTCTTGCAGTTGGTAACATTGTATACAGTCCCATCAGCGATCGTTCGGGTGTTTACGCAACGCCGCAGATGATTCAGGAAGCAGCCGACGAGTTGAGTGATTTGGAAAAGATGATTGCCGCGGCCGAAGCATTGTACGGACCTTACCAATGGGAAAGATTTGATGTGTTGATTCTTCCTCCAGCATTTCCTTTTGGGGGAATGGAAAATCCCATGTTGACTTTTGCCACGCCTACGATTTTGGCGGGGGATAAATCCCTGGTTTCTTTGATTGCCCACGAGTTGGCCCACAGCTGGAGCGGGAATTTGGTCACCAATGAAACATGGAATGACTTCTGGCTCAACGAAGGTTTTACCGTCTATTTTGAATTGCGCATCATGGAGTCGCTGTATGGAAAAGAGATTTCAGAAATGTTGGCGGCATTGAATATTCAGGATTTGTACCATACCATAGCTGAGCTTCATCCCAATGATACCCATTTGAAATTGAACTTGGATGGGCGAGATCCCGATGACGGAATGAATGACATTGCCTACAACAAAGGTTATTGGTTGTTGCGCACCATCGAAGAAAGGGTGGGAAGGGTGAAGTTTGATCGCTTCCTGAAAAAGTATTTTACTGAGCATGCATTTCAAGTGATGAACACCGAGCGTTTCATCGAAATTCTGCACCGTGAACTGTTGGACCCTGGCAATGCCAAGTACATTGGTGTCAACCAATGGGTATATGAACCCAATATCCCGGATAATGCCTATCCCATTGTTTCTGATCGTATCGTCAAGGTGGATGAAGTGGTTTCAAAATACAACAACGGAGAGATTTTCAATGGAGATATTCCTTGGAAGAATTGGACTTATCAAGAGCAATATCGTTTTTTGACCAATGTCAAATTTGCCTCATTGGAGCAATTCCATGATTGGGATAAAAGTCATCAGGTTTCTTCGACAAGAAACAAGGAGATTCTGTTTGCTTGGATTTTGAAAAGCATCGAAATGAATGATCAATCTCAGCACGCTCAGCAAGTATTGACTCAGTTTTTGGGTGAAGTGGGGCGCAGAAAATTCATAGCTCCTTTGTATAAGAAGTTGATTCATGAAGGGCGTTCAAATGAAGCCAAGAATTACTTGGATTTGTACAAAGGTGTTTACCATTCAGTGACGAGACAAACGGTATTGGATTTTTGGAAATAATCAATGAATGTGCTGAAAAGCCACACCTTCTGGTCGTTTGTGCTTCCATCGTTTATGGGACCATAGCCAAGAGGATGGTTGCTTCATGATGTCTGCGGTAAGTGCTTGATTCAGTCTTTCTATGATTTGTCCTTTATCACAATTTTGTGGCTCAGCTTCAATGAGTTCATAGACCGTCGTAAAATAGCCCCTTTTAACTTTGTAAATGTGTGCGTAAATAATAGGGAATTGGTATTCTCTGCTGATTTTCTCGGGGCCATAATAGCATGCCGTTTCCTGATTTAAGAATGTGGTCCAGTACGATTTCCTCGGATTGGCTGGTGATTGATCAATGGCGAAAACAGGAACGATGAATTTATCATGGTTGTCCTTGAGGTATTGACCAATGTCCAATGTTCTCACCAACAATGTTCCAAATCTTCCTCGAGTAGAACGCATTTTTTCATCAAAGAATGGATCCGCGATTTTTTTGTAAATCCCAACCACTTGGTGTTTGAGATGCAAAGGTCCTGTGATGGCCCACAACTCCCAATTGTTGTAATGACCTCCGCAAATCATTACGGATTGTTGCAATTTTTCATAGGGTTCAAAGACGCCAACGTTTTGATGCGTCATCCTTTTCTCGGCTTCTTTCTTTGAAACGGTAAATTGTTTGACTGTTTCAATGATCAAATCGCAAAAATGCCGGTAAAATCCACGTTCAATCTTTCTTTTTTCAGCTGTTGATTTTTCTGGAAATGAATTTTCAATATTGCGGCGAACCACTTTTTTGCGGTATCCCAAAATGTAATAAAGAACAACAAAGAAAAAATCACTGACGCGGTAAAGCACCCAATAGGGCAATAAACTGATGGGGACAAGTAAGATCCAATAGAGAAAACGGGACATGATTAAAAATTTAGGGTGAGTCCGTCATAGGCGAGATGCATATGCGGAGGCAATTTGCTTTGAACATCATCATGCAATCCCAATTGATGACTGATGTGGGTGAAGTACACTTGGGGAACTTCTAGTTCATTGGCCAGATCAATGGCCTCCTCCAAAGTGAAGTGTGATGGGTGTTTTTCATTGCGCAGCGCATTTAAAATCAAGATTTGACTGCCTTTGATTTTTTCCTTGGTCTCTGAACTCATATAATTGGCATCGGTGACATAACTGAGTGCCCCGATTCTAAATCCCAAAACAGGAAGTTTAAGGTGCATGACGGGCAGCGGAGTAACAGCCCAACATCCCAATGGGAAAGTTTGTTCGTTGATCTTGTGCAGCTGAATTTTGGGAACTCCTGGGTAGTGTTGGTTCTCAAATACGTAGTTGAATTCTCTGCGCAACGCGGTTTCCACAGCATCGGTGCAATAGACATTCATGGCCTTGTCGTAGCGGTAATTGAAAGCCCGAACATCATCCAAACCAGCAATGTGGTCCTTGTGCTCGTGGGTAAACAACACGGCATCCAAGGATTGTACTTTCTCGCGAAGCAATTGTTGTCTAAAATCTGGTCCACTGTCGATGACAATGGTTTGATCTTCATCTTGAATCAATACGGAAGTGCGAAGTCTTTGATCTTTTGGATTTTGGGAACTACAAATGGCGCAATTGCATGCAATAACGGGCACGCCTTGAGAGGTTCCTGTTCCTAAAAAAATCAATTTCATCACGAATCAAAAATAAAGGAAAAAGCAGGCAGTATGGCTAACTTTGTGGCATGTCTCAAACAAAACATCCTTGGAGAGTTCCTTTTATGGTTTATGCCGATGCGGAGGGAAACATTTTTGAAGATACCCGATACGAAGCAGTGGGGAGGTCTGGTTTCAATGTAATGCCCCTGAGTCCTGAGGATTTTATTGAGGTGCCATTTGGAAGTGATTTGCTCACTTTACCAGGTCGCCGACCTTATGGCTTGGACGAATCGGGAGAGATGATCATTCGTGAGGATGTGCAAGCGGTGGCGGCGTTGAACGCTCCGGCTTATACACAGTTGTATTCGGCGGCCTTTGGAACGGAGGAGGAGAATGCCCCTACATTGCCCCTGTATGCTTATACAACAGTAGGGTGGTTGGATGATAAATTTTATACCACAGCAGTGCGCATCGATCCAGATGAGCGCCAAGATTTGGTGAATTTTGATCGGGAAAAAATTTGGGAAGTAACCAAAGAGCGCATCGCCCAACATCCAGACAACCGTTTGATTCAACACTTGGGACAAAATTGTTCGCTGCGCTATTGCTGCCCTGCAGCGCGCAATTTCTTCATGGGTCGCTGGGAGTGTCCCATACCGATCTCACCAGCTTGCAACAGCAATTGCTTGGGTTGTATTTCATTTCAACCCAAAGAGCACGAGCTAACCGCTCCTCAAGACCGTTTGGATTTTATTCCTACCGTGGACGAAATTCTTGAATTCACTGTTCCGCATTTGGAATCTGCTGATCGTGCCATTGTGAGCTTTGGTCAAGGTTGTGAGGGTGAACCCTTGTTGGTTTGGCAGTTGATTCGGGATGTGATTGTGGAGATTAGAAAAAGAACCAAACGCGGCATCATCAATGTCAATACCAATGGAAGCAAACCCAAAGCAGTGGAAGAGTTGATGAAGGTTGGTTTGGACAGCATCCGTATTAGTTTGAACTCTGTAAGAAAAGACATTTACGAGGCATATTATTTGCCCAACAATTATCAATTTGAGGACATTCGAGAATCGGCACGCATTGTCCGTCAGCATGGAGGATGGGCCAGTATCAATTACTTTACTTTCCCCGGAATGACGGATCATCCAGAGGAGTTTGAAGCTTTGAAGGCCTTTATTCAATACACCGATATCAGCATGATTCAGTGGCGCAATTTCAACATTGACCCAGATTGGTATTTGGGCAAGTTGAATGTGGTGGATTTACCCCAAGGCATGGGCATTAAAAATGTGATGGGTCAAATCAAGGCGGCTTATCCACATTTGAAATATGGATACTTTAATCCCCCACACGGAGATGCGCGCGGAGCATTTTTGACCAAGGAGTAATTAAGGTTCCATTCCCATTGCTTTGGCAATGTTGGGTTTGAAGTACAATTCGCTTTTCATCACTTTGCCATCTTCACGAAAGATGGGCTGCCCGTTGGCGTCCAATTTGCTCATGTTGCTGCGTTGAATCTCTTCAAATACTGGAGCCATGACGGCTTGCAGACCATGGGCGTTGATGGTTCCGCACAAGATATAAAGCATGTCGCCAAGGGCATCAGCAATTTCAACAATGTCCCCGTTTTGCGCTGCTTCCAAATATTCTTCATTCTCTTCCTTCATCAAATTGAAACGCAAATTCATTTCTTTTTCAGGAATGTGCGCTGAAGGTTCTTGCCGAACAGGCAGCATAAAAGCATGGTGAAAAGATTTTACGTGCTCAATGGCTTGGGTCAAAGTGAGTTCATTTTTCATGCTTCAAATAAACACAAAACCAGCGGAGTGGTCAAGAGATTTGATGGAAAAGCCACAAAGTCGTATTTTTGCTTGAATGACTTGGAAGGAGGCGATCAGAAAAATCTGTTGGACGATGCATTTGGACGTAACGGCCAACATGCGTTATGATCGCGCAACCCATGCTTTTTTATCCCATCGTTTGAAACCCCATTCCAACACCATTGATGTGGGCTGTCACAAAGGAGAGGTCATGGAGTGGATGTTGGCCTTTGCACCGCAAGGCAAACATTGGGGATTTGAACCCATTCCAACAATGGCTCAGGCCTTGCGAAAAAAGTTTGTTTCGACCTCCGTTGAAATCAAAGAATTGGCGTTGAGTGATCACAACGACAAAACAACCTTTCATTGGGTGAAAAATGCACCCGCATATAGTGGTATCAAACGCCGAACCTATGCGCTGGATCAACCTCAGATAGAATACATTGAAGTGCAATGCGCTCAATTGGATGATGTATGCACTTTGTCCAAAGTGGATTTGATGAAGATTGATGTGGAGGGAGGGGAGTGGCAGGTTTTGCAAGGAGCCAAAAGAATCATCGCACGAGACCAACCAGACATCATCTTTGAGTTTGGAAAAGGCGCTTCAGAATTTTATCACACCACTCCCGAAATGATGTTTGACTTTTTTGACAACTTGGGATATCAAGTTCATCCCTTGAATAAACATTGGAGAGAATCAAAAGGTTTGTCCAAGGAAGAAATGGAGGCTTGTTTTGAAACAGGTTCGGCCTATTATTTCTTCGCGATTTCCACACCAATCAACGATTAAAAATATTAAGTTTGTTTCCAATACCATTGCAATGAACAATAGGGAGAAAAGAGCAGGAATACCATCCATGATGGTGACACAATTGACGGAGTCGGCTACATTGGCCATGGCACGGAAGAGCAGAGAGTTGCAGCAACAAGGAATTGCTGTGGTGAGTTTAAGTTTGGGTGAGCCCGATTTTAATACGCCAGAATTCATCAAAGAAGCAGCCGTGCAGGCCATGAAGGATAACATTACCCATTATCCACCTGTCAATGGTTTGGCGGATGTTAGAAGGGCCATAGCCCATAAATTGAAGCGGGACAATGAATTGACTTATTCGCCTGAAGAGATTTTGGTTTCTACAGGTGCCAAGCAATGCATCGCCAATGCCATTCTTTCTTTGGTGGATGAGGGAGATGAAGTCATTATGCCGAGTCCATATTGGGTGAGCTACGCAGAGATTGTGAAGATGGTGGGTGGAGTCGTCGTTGAAGTGCCAGCCGGGGTGGAAAACGATTACAAGATTACCGCAGAGCAATTGCAATCTGCCATAACAGACAAGACGCGATTGATCATTTATTCTTCACCATGCAATCCAACGGGATCGGTTTACTCCAAAGAGGAGTTGCAATCGTTTGCATCCGTGATTTTAAAATACCCAGGATTGTACATCATCAGTGATGAGATTTATGAACTGATTCATTTCGGAGATCGCCCTGTGAGCATGGCCGCTATGGAGGGCATGTGGGAGCGAACCATCACCGTCAATGGGGTGTCCAAGGCTTTTGCCATGACGGGTTGGAGAATAGGATATTTGGCCGCGCCGAAATGGATTACGGATGCTTGCAACAAAATGCAAGGGCAGGTCACATCTGGTGCCAATAGTATTGCTCAAATGGCTGCAAAAGCGGCTGTAGAAGCGGACCCCAGTGTGGTTGCAGATATGGTAAAGACCTTCCGCCACCGAAGAGATTTGGTGTTTGATTTGTTGAAAGACGTACCCAATATCAAAATCAATTTACCAGAAGGAGCCTTCTATTTCTTTCCGGACATTCGTTATTATTTGGGCAAACAATACAACGGCAAACGGATGGACACGGCCCAAGACTTGTGCATCTATTTGTTGCAAGAGCACCGTTTGGCTTTGGTTACAGGTGAAGCGTTTGGCGACCCCAATTGCATCCGCATTTCCTACGCCACGAGCGATGAAGTGCTGAAAGAAGCCATGTTGCGATTCAAAAACGGATTGGCAGCATTACAAGATTAAACAATGAACAATCGATTAAAGGAAATAGTAGACGCTTTCCCCAATCAAAGCATTTTGGTCGTAGGGGATGTCATGATTGATGCTTATTGTTGGGGCAAAGTAGATCGCATTTCCCCTGAAGCTCCCGTTCCCGTGGTGGCTGTACAAAAGTGGGATTATCGATTGGGTGGAGCGGCCAATGTCGCGCTGAATGCCGTTGCATTGGAGGCCAAAGTGGCCATTTGTTCTGTTGTAGGAAATGACAACCATGGTCAGCGTTGCATGGATTTGTTTGCTGAAAACGGAATCGTTACCCAGGCTGTTGTTCATTCCAATGATCGACCCACAACAGTTAAAACCCGTGTCATTGCCGCAGGACATCATTTGGTGCGCATTGATGAAGAGGTTACCTATGCACTGAATGAGATTGAAGAAAAGAATTTAATCCATGCTTTTGATGCAGCCTTGTTGTCTTTTCAGCCTCAAGTCATCGTGTTGGAAGATTACAACAAAGGTGTGCTGACTCCTAAGGTCATTGCGCACGTATTGAATCAAGCGAAAATCAATCAAATTCCGACAACGGTAGATCCCAAGAAGGATAATTTTTTAGCATATCAAAATTGTACATTGTTTAAACCCAACTTGAAAGAGCTGAGAGAGGGTTTGAAGATGGACATTGATCCTACACAACAGGATGCAGTTCAGTCTGCGTTGGATGCTTTGAATCAGGCTTTGAAAGCGCAAATGAGCATGGTGACCTTGTCTGAGCATGGCATCGCCATTTGGGATGGAGCGGCATTGTTCCAAGAGCCGGCCCATGTGCGTAAAATAGTAGACGTTTCCGGTGCAGGTGATTCAGTCATCGCAGTTGCCTCTTTGGCTTTGTCAACTGGCGCTTCCCAAGAGGCGATTGCCCAATTGTCCAATTTGGCGGGTGGATTGGTTTGTGAGAAGGTAGGCGTGGTTCCCATTACCCGCGAAATGTTGTACAAAGAAATTTAATTTGTTAAGCGGGTGGAGTTGTAAATTTGCCCCATGTCTGATCCCGTCGTTAAGCCTTACAACCAAGGAAGTAAGAAAGAAGAAGTGGAAGCAATGTTTGATAACATTGCCCACAAATACGATTTTCTAAATCATTTTTTTTCATTGGGCATCGATATTCTTTGGCGTAAAAAGGCCATTCGAATGATCAAGAAATTTCATCCAAAACGCATTTTGGATGTTGCAACGGGCACAGGAGATTTCGCCATTTTGACGGCAAAACAATACCAACAAGTGGACTCCATTACGGGGATTGATATCAGTGAAGGCATGTTGGAAGTGGGGAGGAAGAAAATTGTTTCCAATCAATTGGAGAATGTTATCCAGTTTCACAAAGCGGATTCAGAAAACCTGCCTTTTTCCAATGATACGTTTGACGCGGTTACTGTCGCTTTTGGTGTTAGAAATTTTGAGAATTTGGAGCAAGGTTTTTTGGAAATGAGAAGGGTTTTGTCCAATGATGGAGTCATCGCCATCATCGAGTTTTCCAAGCCCAAACGTTTTCCAATCAAGCAGCTTTTTGGTTTTTATTTCAAATTTCTGATGCCCAAAATAGGAAACTGGTTGGCCAAAGACAGCAGGGCTTATACCTATCTTCCTGAAAGCGTAGATGCATTCCCTGAAGGTCAGCGTTTTGCAGAAATTTTATCCAAAGTGGGCTTTTCAAAAGTTCAAATCATTTCATTATCCGGAGGCATTGCGAGCATTTATTTTGCTCACAAATGAAAGTGACGGTTTATCCATCTGTGCTGAAAGGTTCCATAGAAGTTCCCAAAAGCAAGAGCATTGCGCAACGCATGTTGGCCTGTGCACTGATGGCCAATGGAGAGACCATCATTCAAGGTTTGCCGGACTCAGATGATTGTTTGCACGCCTTGGATGTCATTCGTCAGTTGGGTGCTGTTGTAAAAAATGACAATGGAAATTTCTCCATCAAGGGTGGTTATCCTTTCAATTTTCAGGCGGATATTCGAATGCCCAAAGATCGGCTCTCAGTTGGAGAAAGCGGATTGGCCGCGCGCATGTTCGGTCCCATTGTTGCCCTGTGGCACGAGGAAATCGAGATCAATGGTGCGGGTACTTTAACCAAACGATCCATGAAAACGATGGAAGATTGGTTGACGGCCTTGGATGTGAAAGTGTCTTTGAAGAATGATGCTTTACCGGCACGTGTGCAAGGCCCTTTATTGGGTGGTAAAGTGATATCGCCTCCCATTCATTCTAGTCAATTTATTACTGGGATGCTTTTGGCAGGCGCAGTGACCAAGCGAGGGGTGGAGTTGGAATTGGAGAACATACCCAGTAAAGGTTATGTGGACACCACCATCGCCGTTGCGCAAGCTTTTGGCGTAAAGATCCAAGCATTGGAGAATGGATATGCAGTGGAAGGTGGTCAAAAGTACCAACCGCGAACAATGAAGGTAGATGGCGATTGGAGTGGAGCGGCCTTCCTGTTTGTTGCCGCTGCGTTATGTGCAGAGGAGGGATTGTTGATTCAAGGATTGTCAACGGAAATTCCACAAGCCGATCAAGCCATTTTAGAAGTTCTTTCTCTCGCTCGCGTGCGTTTGGAGAAGGAAGAAGCGGGATACAAAGTGTACCAATCCAAAATCAAGTCATTTGATTTTGATGCCACGGATTGTCCGGATTTGTTTCCCATTTTAGCCACCTTGGCCGTTTTTGGTGATGGCCCATCGACCATCAAAGGAGTCCATCGTTTGGCAGATAAAGAAAGTAACCGAGCCAAAGCCATTCAGCATGAGTGGTCGAAAATGGGGGTAAATACTGTTATTCGAGGTGATGAGTTGAAGGTGTATCCCAAGATGATTCAATCTGCCCATGTGCATGCGCATCAAGATCATCGGATGGCCATGGCTTTGACTGTAATGGGCATGGCTGGCGCCGCTTTGACCATCCATACGGCAGAGTCGGTGAGCAAGTCATTTCCACATTTTTATGATGGGATTAAGCAGATCGGTGCTCGATTGGATTGATTTATTTTACTACTTTCGTATCGCATGAAATTCAAAGCCTCGCAAATCGCCATGATGCTCCAAGGTCAGTTGGAAGGAGCAGATGTTGAAGTTAGTCAATTGTGTAAAATAGAGGAAGGGAAAACGGGCTCTTTGACCTTTTTGTCCAACCCAAAGTATACGCCTTTTATCTATCAAACAGCGGCCAGTGTTGCCATTGTATCCAATGATTTTTCGCCAGAACAGCCTTTACCAGATTCATTAAGCCTAATCAGAGTGGCGGACGCCTATGGTGCTTTTGCTCAATTGTTAGAGGCTTACAATCAATTCATGCTTCCTCAGCCGGGAGTAAGTGCTCATGCTGTAATTGCTTCATCAGCTCGAATTGGTGCAAATGTGCATATCGGAGACTTTGTAGTGGTCGGTGAGGGTGTTGTTATTGAAGACAATGTCATCATCCAGTCCAATGTGAATATCGGCAACCGTGTTTCCATTGGGGCAGGCTCTGTTTTGTATCCTGGGGTTAGAATTTATCACGATTGTGTGATTGGTAAGAAATGTACTTTGCACGCCAATGCGGTTATCGGGAGTGATGGATTTGGTTTTGCTCCTGATGCCAATGGGGTATTCAAGAAAGTTCCTCAGATTGGAAATGTTGTCTTGGAAGATAACGTAGATGTTGGCGCCAATACCTGCATTGATCGCGCCACGATGGGTTCAACCATTATTCGAAAAGGTGTCAAGTTGGACAATTTGATTCAGATAGCCCACAACGTGGAAATTGGCGAGAATACAGTAATGGCAGCGCAGTGCGGCGTCGCAGGTTCTACCAAGATAGGCAAGCAATGCATGATTGGTGGTCAAGTGGGTTTTGCGGGGCATATTACCGTCGCAGACGAGACCAAGATTGCAGCGCAAAGTGGGATTTCAGGCAATGTCAAAACCGCGGGGACCACTTTGATGGGAACTCCCGCATTTTCTGCAATGGAGTACAACAAGTCATACGTATTCTTCAAGCGTCTTCCCGGAATGCATCAAATGATGGATCAGTTCAAAAAATGGATGGATAGCCAATCCAAGTAGGGTATGCGTTTTTTTTGGCATTCAGTACAACAAGGGATTCAACATTTTTTTAAAGCGAAAAAACGCCACGGCGTCCATTCACCATTGGTGTATCAATTGATGGATCGCGATCTGGTTGTGCCGCTGCCAGAGGATTTGCATAAGATTGAATCTTATCGTCGTGACAGGATGCAATCCAAGGAGACTTGGACGCCATGCGATTATGGCGCGGGTTCTAGAACCGCCACCTCGACATTGGGTGAGGCGGTGGCCAAGGCTTCAAGTCATGAAAAGAAGGGCGGATTTCTTTATCGATGGGTGAATCGATTTCAACCGAAACACATTTTGGAGTTAGGTACCCACATTGGCGTGGGAACAGCTTATTTGTTGGAAGGGAATCGCGAAGCTGAGTTGCACAGCATTGAAGGTGATCCTTTTTTGCATCAAAAGGCGGCACAATGGTTATTGCCATATGGCGATCGTGTGACACTGCATTGCGGATCGTTTGATGAGCAATTGCAAAACATGGTGGGAAAGCAAAAATGGGATTTGGTGGTCATTGATGGTCACCATGAGGGAGAGGCTTTGTTGCGTTATTTTACCATGATTTTACCGAATCTCAGTCAGGATGCATGGGTGATCATGGACGACATTCACTGGTCTCCTGATATGACTGCTGCTTGGCGAGAAATTACTGAGAATTCCAATTATCCATTAACCATGGATTTTCTTCATTGGGGAGTATATGGTCATGCACCCCGTTTGCAAAAGGAGCATTTTGTGTTGAGGTATTAGAATTTTCTGACTGGAATTCCGCTGATGTTTACACTCTTGGCTTGGATATCCGAAAAGTCAAGCTCCAGATCGTACAGCCCGCCATAAAGGGCGTCTTGTTGCGAAGAAGACCAATGAAATGGTCCTGGAATATTGCCTATATTGGGTGTATATAAATTGTCTGTGATCAAATTCATTTCGGCATTGTTCGGCAAATACCAATTGCTGAATCCATTGACTGAATAGTTGTCCACCAAACGCGCAACTGCATTGGTAGCAGAACAAGCAGCAATGATGGCAGCAGTATTGATGTCTCCACCACCAATGGCATTGCTCAATCCTGAAATCAATGTTCCTTGACAACCCCATATGCCTGAAAAAGAAATGGGGTAAACCTCTAAATATCTCCAGCCATTGGAATAAAAACCCTTGTCATAAAAGACAAATCCACCAGCGGGACCTTGTGAGCCTATTGCATAGTTCATGGTTCCTTCGCAAACGCATTGGGCGTTGTATTGGTCGTTTGTTGTGGAAGCATTGCCATCATTACATCCTTGTCCTGTGATGTGACAGCTACCATCATTATCCGTCGCGGCTGGATTGTAATTGCAAGCAGCAGCGTTGGTGCAACCCAAAATATGATTGGCCGCACTTACCCCAGGAATAACAATCGGATGGTTCCCAATGGTCATAGTGTCTCCGGTTAGGCTCACAGTTACAGGAACGCTGGCCGCATGAAGGGCGTAGGGGACGCTTTGCAGCTGCTCTGTTCCCAGCGGTAGCCACCCTTGTCCCAAATTCATGTCCACCTGCAAATATTTTGATCCATTGCTCCAGTCCAAGGTGTTGAAACTGCCGATGGTAGCTGGACCGCTTCCAATAACCGTGGTGACCAATCCCTGGGAATTTGTCATCAAAGATTTTATTTCCTGGTAAGTGATGGTCCCGTTGGCATTTCCTTGGCGAATGCATAGCCTTAAATCAAGACTTTGATTGGCCATTATTTCACCAGCACTGTTTTTAACCATTGCCTGATAGTTGATGCCTTGAGGAACCTGCCCCATGGCAGATGCAGAAAAAATCAAAGCCATCAGAAGGAACACTGTATTTTTCATGAAACCAAGTTAATCAAAAAAATCTTTCTTGTTGAGGGTATCCAATAACCAACTATTGAAGAGCTGCACTCCTTTTGGATTGAGGTGATCAACATCGATGAAAAACGCGGTTTGTGGCTTGACCGAAGGTTGACCAGTGATGAATTGTTTTGCTGGTATCAACGACTGAATTTCTTTTGGGAGTGATGAATACGAAGTGGCTTCATGGTTATCTAGCATGGGAGATTCTACAACAATCCAAGGAATGTTTCGATCATCGGCCCATTGAATGACTTGGGCAAAAGCGCGTATTTGCTGAATGTTCAAATCTCCTGAAGTACGGGGAACGCTGTGTTTTGAATCATAGTGTTGTTGACTCTCGACGTATCCTCCGGGAATGTATTGATCATGACCAATTATGGCAGAACATGATTTGGATTTCCAGTGAAAAAGGTCTTTCGAAAGAGTACGATAAACCAGAGCGTTGTACCATTTCAGGTCGGTGTGTTCAAACCAGTTACCCGAGTAAAAGTCGGTGTTTGCCAATAGATCAATTGAAGATTCTATTCCTTCATTGTAAAAAAGGGGAAGAAAGAAATCAATGATGATGCGTTTGGGCGATAGGCCGTTTCCCAACTTGTCCAATATTTTAATCGTTTGCAACGGAGTCTGAGCAGTGCTGCCTAAATTGAATGTTTGTCCATCCGTTGGATGGAGAATTCTGGGGTCGTAGTTGCGGTAAGCATGACTGGAACCGATGATCAATAGATCGATATTTTTTTTTGAAGCGACTTCATCAAATCGCAATTGACTGTGACCAGCTCCGCCTTCAGGATAGTAGAATTTTGTTCCAAAAGAAAGATTCATGTTGCGTCCAATGAGCAAAATCGAAATGCCATAGGCCAAAAGAAAAAAGCCGATGAAAACCAATACTCTTCGAACAAAAATGGGCGACATGCTTCAAAGATAAGTAATGTTTTACACTAGATTTGGACCATGAGAAAAGCTTTGTTGGCCTTGATGGCCCTGCTGCTATTGGTTCAATGTCAAACCAATTCGGTAAAGGATACCCAACCCAAGTTCGTGATGTATACCAAGCCGGGTTGTCCAAGGTGTGAAAAATCGTTGGAGATATTGACTCAACGCGGCGTGCTGTTTGAGGAAAGAAGCATCTCAGATCCAAAGAATCAAAGGGAAATGTGGGGATTGATTCGCGCCCAAAAAGACATTCAGACGCCAACAGTTACGATGCCGGTTGTTTACATGGATAGTGTTTTATATTACAACCTTCCGAATTTGGATGCGTTTTTCCAAGGCATCTAAACCCTGAGGCTGCTCATTCCACCGTCGAGGTGTACAATTTGACCGGTCATCCATTGAGAAGGTGAAGTAAGGAGGAATTGCGCCATTTGCGCTATATCCTCCGCGGTTCCGATTTTCTTCATGGGATGTCGTTGTGCACCGGCTTCGATTTTTTCTGGAGTCCCAGTGAGTTTTTCTGATAGTGGCGTTACAGTTAAAGAGGGGGCAATGGCATTGACCCGAATCAAAGGCGCCCATTCCGCGGCCAGACTTCGGGTTAATCCCTCAATGGCACCTTTGGCGGCTGCAATGGAGCTGTGAAAGGGCATTCCCGTTTGAACAGCAACCGTGCTGAACAACACGATAGCTGGGTGACTGGATTTTTTTAAATGTCCCAAACAGGTTTGCAATACTTGGATTGCTCCCCAGGTGTTCACATTCATTTCCTCTTGAAATTGTTCAAGGGTCAATCGGTGAAACGGCTTGAGCTCAATGGTCCCTGGCAGGTAGGCAATGCCATCCAAAACTTCTGGGAGTTCTTCTGTTGGGAATGGGGTGTTGTGCTGCCATTGAATGCCTTGTGATCCTGGAAGCTGGGCATCGACGTTGTTTCTTCCCGTAAACCATACTTGGTGACCTTGGATCAACAACAATTCAACCAGAGATTTTCCAATGCCATGGGTTCCTCCGACAATGAGATAATTGGCCATATTAAATTTGAATGTATTTGAGGAATTCTGTTTTTTTGCTTTCTTCCAAGAAGGCTCCGCTGTAGGAAGAAGTGACAGTGGCAGAATTAATGTCCTGCACGCCTCTGCTGCTGACACACAAGTGCACCGCATCAATCAAAACGGCGACATCATCCGTCTTCAATACCTTTTTCAATTCGTTGGCAATTTGAATGGTCAATCGCTCCTGAACTTGCGGGCGCTTGGCAAAATATTGCACGATCCGATTCAATTTGGATAGACCGATGACTTGTCCATTGCTGATGTAAGCAATGTGCGCCTTGCCCATGATGGGAACAAAATGGTGCTCACAATTGGAGAAGAAGGTGATGTTTTTTTCGACCAACATCTCATTGTATTGGTACTTGTTCTCAAACAATTTGATATCCGGTCTATTCTCAGGCAATAGACCCGAAAAAATTTCTTTGACATACATTTTGGCCACGCGGTGCGGTGTTCCCGATAGACTATCATCATTGCGGTCAAGGCCAAGGATGTCCATGATGGCCGCAAAGTGCTGCTCAATTTTCTCAATTTTCTCCTCTTCACTGAGATCAAATGCATCGGGGCGCATTGGGGTGTCGATAGAGGTCATGACGTGCTGATCTCCCATTTCATCGATTTGAATCTTTAATTCCTTCTCCATGCCGATTAAACCATTGGACGTGACTTTTGTTCGCGAAAAATGATTATCATTGTGAAATCAAAACCTTAAAGAAAATTTTATGTCAGTTTGGAGAAAGAAGCCAGTAGAGGCGTATCACGCAGATGCGAGTAAAAGCGAATTGAATCGTGTTCTTACGCGTTGGGGTTTAACATCATTGGGAATTGGAGCCATCATCGGTGGAGGTATCTTCACCTTGACCGGTATTGCGGCGCATGATCATGCGGGTCCAGCCTTGGCTTTGTCCTTTATCATTGCGGGTATCGGTTGTTTGTTTGCTTCATTGTGCTATGCGGAGTTTGCCTCAGTATTGCCAGTTGAGGGTTCTGCTTATGCCTATGCCTACGGAACAGTTGGTGAATTGTTTGCTTGGTTCATCGGTTGGAATTTAATTCTGGAATACATGATGGGCGCAACCACAGTAGCTGTGGCTTGGAGCGGATACTTCAATAAATTGTTGCACTTGTTTGGAATTCACATTCCGGATTATTTGACCAATGATCCCGCTTCTCATGGAGGTCCTGCCTTCAATCTTTTGGCTTTCATCATTACGTGGGTGATTACCGCCATTTTGGTCAAAGGAATTAAAGAGGCAGCCAAGACCAACAACATCATTGTGATTTTGAAAGTAGCCGTTGTGTTGTTTGTGATTTTTGCAGGTGCATTTTTCGTTGACCCAGCCAATTGGACGCCTTTCATTCCTGCTGAAACCCCTGTTTTAGATGCCCTTGGAAATCCTACTGGTGAAGTTAATTTTGGATTCGGAGGTGTTTTGACTGCAGCGACCATTGTGTTCTTTGCCTATATCGGTTTTGATGCGGTTTCTACCCAAGCTGGTGAGGCCATCAATCCCAAGAAGGATGTTCCTTTTGCCATCATCGCTTCTTTGGTCATTTGCACTTTGTTATACATCGCCGTCTCTTTGGTGTTGACCGGAATGGTGCCTTACACGGATTTGGACTTAAAGGCCCCTGTAGCCTCGGCTTTTGAAGGAGCTGGAATTACGTGGGCGGTATATTTGATCACCATTGCGGCCACCGCTGGTTTGATGTCTGTGATGTTGGTAATGATGTTGGGTCAAACCCGCATTTTCTTGGGCATGTCCAAAGATGGTTTGTTGCCATATAACATCTTTGGTAAGTTGCATCCCACTTTCAAGACGCCTTATCGTTCAACTATTTTAGTAGGATTTATCATCTCCATTGTTTCTGCGCTAACCCCGATCAATAGTGTCTCTGAAATGTGTTCAATGGGAACTTTGTTGGCTTTTGCCATGGTGTGTGTGGCGGTTTTGATTTTGCGCATCAAACAACCTGGTTTGGATCGTCCTTACAAAACACCTTTTATCTATTTTGTTGCTCCTGCAGGTGCCTTGTTCAATGTATTCTTAATGTCATACGTTCGCATCCACACTTGGTACGCTTTCTTGATCTGGGGCGCTATTGGCGTATTGGTTTACTTCCTACACAGCAGAAGACATTCTCATTTGCATCCCAAGGGATAAAAATTATTTTTTATGAAAGAGCCGTCTTTGTGACGGCTTTTTTATTGCATACCCGATTACCTTTGTCCCGTGATGGAGAAATTTTCAATAAGAAATTTGGTGGCAAAGGGTCAACCCTTTTTGATTGCCGGACCTTGCGGCGTGGAAAGCCGAGAACAGTTGTTGAGCACGGTAGCGGGCTTGTCAAAAATCCCTGAGGTAAAAGCCATTCGCGGCGGTTTATGGAAGCCACGCACACGTCCCAATTCCTTTGAAGGAATGGGCGAGGCGGGCATTCCTTGGATGGTCGAAGCAAAGGCCCAATTTGAATTGCCCATGCTAACAGAGGTAGCCAAAGCGCAACACGTTGAAGTATGTTTAAAAAACAACTTTGACGCCCTTTGGATTGGGGCAAGGACGGTTTCCAATCCCTTCTCTGTGCAAGAAATTGCCGATGCCTTGCGGGGAGTGGACATTCCTATTTTCATCAAAAATCCCATGCATGCTGATTTGGCGCTTTGGATGGGTGCTATAGAACGCATACAAAATGCTGGTGTCAAAGATGTTGCTGCCATTCACCGGGGCTTTGCTACTGGAGGACCCACCTTATACCGCAACCAACCCCTGTGGGAGTTGCCCATTGCCTTGAAGACAGAAATGCCAGATCTCCCCATCATCTGCGATCCCAGTCATATCGCTGGAAAGAGAGATCTGATTTTACAGGTAGCCCAAAAGGCAGCCGACCTCAACATGAATGGTTGGATGATTGAATCCCATTGCTCTCCAGAAAAAGCCCTAAGCGATGCCGCCCAACAAGTCACTCCGGAGCAACTGGCACAGATCGTTTTGGGATTAACCATCCGAGAAACGACGGATGATCGCATTCAGGATTGTCCTGAATTACAACAATGGAGAAGTCAAATTGATGTGTTGGATCAACAAATCATCCAGCTGTTGGGTGATCGTATGGAGCTAGCAGAGCTCATAGGACAGTACAAAAAAGACAAGGGATTGACGATTCTCTCTTTGAATCGTTGGAAGGATATTTTAGAAAGTCGACAAGGTTGGGGAGAGAAGGAAGGATTGACGCTAAGGTTTCTAAAAACCTATTTGGAAGCCCTGCATGCCGAGAGCATTCGACATCAAGTAGATGTCATGAAATAAAAAAAGGCTGAATGTTCAGCCTTTTTTTGTGCCCAGGACAGGACTCGAACCTGCACAGATTGCTCCATACGCACCTCAAGCGTACGTGTATACCAATTTCACCACCTGGGCGAGCGCAGCAAAGGTAAGCATCGCTTGCCATTCTCACAACCCATGTAGTATCTTTCCCCAATGAAAACATGGAGGATGTTTTTTCTGATGGTCATGATATGTGCCAACTCAGAAATGTTGCTTTCGCAACCATTGCCTTATTGGCCGTTTAAGAATCCCGAAATTTCCATAGAAGATCGGGTTGATGATCTCTTAAGCAAGATGTCATTCGAAGAGAAGTTTTACCAACTTTTCATGATTGCCCATGATGAGCGATTTGACACCGCTCACTACCAAAACGGAATTTTCGGCATTGAGATTAGTATACAAGGAATGGATGATCAGCCGGGTCAACAGATGTTGAATTATAATGAAACTTGGACTGCACGAAAACAAGTGGAAGAAATCAATCGGATTCAACGGTTTTTGGTCGAAAAAACAAGATGGGGCATTCCGGGAATTTTCTTTGGAGAGGCACTGCACGGTGTGGTTGGCAAGGATGGTGTTGCCTATCCGCAATCCATCGCATTAGCCGCTTCTTGGGACCGTGATTTGATGCGGCGTGTAAGTGATGCGATTGCATTAGAAAGTCAACAACGCGGTTGGCGACAAGTCCTGTCTCCGGTGATCAATGTGGCCACTGATGTGCGCTGGGGTAGGGTAGAAGAAACCTATGGTGAAGATCCGTATTTGAATGCAGTCATGGGGTCCATTTTTGTTCGGGCTTTTGAGTCCAAAGGCAT
>JBDKGG010000134.1:0-15004 GCA_039798325.1 Bacteroidota bacterium | reverse complement strand
ACGGAAATTCCAAACATCTCATTCATCATGCTCCTGCTTTTTTTGTAGGATAACCTTTATCCAATAACAACTGTACTATTTTCTCTCGGTGATCTCCTTGAATCACAATTTCACCATCCTTTGCTGAACCTCCGGTACCGCATTTGGTCTTTAAAAACTTGGCCAGTTCCTCCAAAGCTTCATTGCTTCCGACAAAACCTTTGACCACACAGGCTATCTTTCCTCCTCGGTGATTCTTCTCTAACCAAACCCTAAGGCTCTGCTCTGCATGGGCCAACTCAACATGATTTTCCACATGCTGCGGCATCGACCCCGTGCTGTATACCAAGCCACCGAGATCAGACAAGTTCATTTTTTTCTTCTGCTGTGCCATGATGTAAAGATAAGCATGATTAATAAGGCCGACATCGACTTTTATGGGAGCTGGAATGAGAAAAACATCTTCAATGGTCCCAATATTGCCATCACCTTCTTTTTAATTTGATGTTTATTCCATTCAATGTTTATATTTGCGCTACTTATCAAGAAAGACGGAGGGAAATGGCCCTGTGAAGTCTTGGCAACCCCGATAATGCTGGGTGCCAATTCCTTCTTTTGGAAACAAGAGAAAGATGAGTAAGAGGTTCTCTCCTCGTCCCATTGATAAGCCAACCAATTATTATGGGAATATTTCAAGATATTGCAAAAAAAACACTGACGTTGGACGGCGCAATGGGCACCATGATTCAGCGCCATGTGCTCTCGGAAGAAGATTTCAGAGGCCAACGTTTCAAAGACCATACCGTTGCATTAAAAGGCAACAATGATTTATTATGCATTACCCGACCAGACATCATTGAAGAAATTCACTTGGCCTATTTCGAGGCAGGTGCAGACATCGTAGAAACCAACACCTTCAATGCTCAAAAAATCTCGATGGAAGATTATGCATTGACCGATTGCATAGCAGAAGTCAATACCGCCGCTGTTGAGTGTGCTCAAAAGGCCAGAGACCAATACTACAAAAAACACGGAACGCAGAACAAAAAGTATATTGCAGGAGCTGTTGGCCCAACCAGCAAGACCACTTCACTATCCCCAGACGTGAACAATCCAGCCTTTCGTGCGGTAACCTACGATCAATTGCGCGCTGCCTACTTTGAGCAAATCGAAGCCCTTATCGATGCTGGTGCCGATGCCATTTTGATAGAGACCATTTTTGACACCCTGAACGCCAAAGCAGCTTTTCACGCCGCATTGGATGTTCTGGAGAAAAAGAATCTCACCCCCATCACACGAGAAAATCCCGATGGTGACATCGCACTGATGGCCAGTGGAACCATCACCGATGCAGCTGGTAGAACACTATCAGGACAGACCGCTGCCGCCTTTGCGATTTCGCTTTCACATCTACCCTTGTTCAGTATTGGCTTCAATTGCGCTTTGGGTGCCGATCAGCTCTTGCCCCATGTCAAAGAATTGAAAAAACATACCTCTGCATTCATCAGCGCTTATCCCAATGCAGGACTTCCCAACGCGCTTGGACAATATGATGAGTCCCCAGAAATCATGGCAAAAAAAATAACCGCCTTCCTTGAAGACAACGGTGTTCAAATCATCGGAGGATGCTGCGGAACAACTCCTGATCACATTTGTGCCATTCATCATTTGGTTGAACATCAAAATTCGAAGTCATGAATCCGAACGAAGTAAAACTCATTCTATCTGGCCTTGAGCCATTGATCATCAGACATGACTCAAATTTTGTGAATGTTGGAGAGCGCACCAATGTAACCGGATCCAAAGTTTTTCTTCGTTGTATTCAAGAACAACGATGGGATGATGCCTTGGCCATTGCACGCGAACAAATAGACAACGGTGCGCAGATCATAGACATTAACATGGACGAAGCCATGATTGATGGCGTTCAGGCCATGACGCATTTTCTGAACTTAATAGCCACAGAACCCGATATTGCCCGTGTCCCCATCATGATTGACTCTTCTGATTGGAAGGTTATAGAAGCAGGATTGCAATGCGTTCAGGGCAAGTGCGTGGTCAATTCCATCAGCCTTAAAGATGGTGAAGAATCATTTCTAAAAAGAGCGCATCAAATTCAAAAGTATGGGGCGGCTGTCATTGTCATGGCCTTTGATGAAGATGGCCAAGCGGACTCGCTCGCTAGACGAATTGAGATCTGTTCTAGAGCATATGCGTTATTGACGCAAAAAGCGAAATTGAATAAGCATGACATCATTTTTGACCCCAATATTTTCCCCATTGGAACAGGAATGGAGGAGCATCGAAAAAATGCACTCGATTTTATTCAAGCCACCCATTGGATCAAACAAAATCTTCCCGGAGCGCTCGTATCGGGAGGGGTCAGCAATGTTTCATTTTCGTTCAGAGGCAACAACACCGTTAGAGAAGCCATTCATAGTGTATTCCTTTATCATGCCATCAAGAATGGGATGGATATGGGAATTGTTAACCCGACCCAATTGGTCATCTATGACAACATTGAAAAAAATCTACTGGAACATGTTGAAGACCTCGTTTTAGACCGAAGAGCAGATGCCACAGAGCGACTGCTTAAATTGGCGGAAGAGATCAAGCCTACGGCTCAAAAAGAAATACGGGTCATTGATCGTTCAAGCATTCCACTTGAGGAACGATTGGCCGATGCGTTGATCAAAGGAATTCCAACCCACATCGCTGAGGATATTGCTGAAGCCATTGAAAAATATGACTCACCTCTGGCCATCATTGAAGGTCCTCTTATGGCAGGAATGAACATCGTGGGTGAATATTTTGGGAGTGGTAAAATGTTTTTGCCCCAAGTGGTGAAGTCCGCCCGCGTTATGAAGCAAGCTGTGGCCATTTTGGAACCCTTATTATTGGATCAAAAGAACAATGGAGAATCGACAGCAAAGAAAAAAATCTTGTTGGCCACAGTGAAAGGGGATGTACATGACATTGGTAAAAATATCGTTGGCGTGGTATTGGCCTGCAATGGATATGATGTCATTGATATGGGGGTAATGGTGCCCAATGAGCAAATCATTGCGCGAGCAAAAGCTGAGAAAGTGGATGTCATCGGATTGAGCGGACTCATCACACCGTCATTGGAAATCATGACAGAAATGGCCAAACTATTGACACAAGAGGGACTTGAGATTCCGTTACTGATAGGTGGTGCCACAACCTCATTGGTTCACACTGCAGTAAAGATTGACCCTCATTATGCTGGTCCAATAAAATATGTCCGTGACGCTGGAACAGCAGCACAAGATCTGGCCCACTTGCTATCAGAGCAAAAAGAAGTTTTTGTACAAGAAACCAAAAAGGAATACGAACGAGTTAGGATGAACTATATCAAAAGTCTCCAAAAAAATCCTTTACTATCCCTTGAAGAAGCGAGAAGAAACGCTCCGAAATTTGAAAAGTGCATTTACACCCCGAAGCAATTGGGACAGCAAACAATGGCAATCCATATTCCCGATATCCTACCTTACATTGACTGGACACCCTTCTTTCAAACATGGCAATTGGCAGGACCTTATCCGCAAATTCTAGAAGATGAAATTGTTGGAACGGAAGCAACGAAACTATTTAAAGACGCGCAGAACCTCATCCAAGAAATTGTTATTCAGAACAAATTAAAAATCAAAGCCACTTGGTCGCTATTCCCTGTATTCAAAGAAGGTGATGACATTGTATTGCTAGAAAAATCAAATATTAAATTTCATACTTTAAGACAACAACAGGATAAAAAAGGAAAGAATCCCAACCTTGCATTGGCTGATTTCATCTCTTCCAATCAATCCGACCAACCAGATTTCATGGGATGCTTTGCGGTAAATGCAGGAATTGGTGTTGAAGAATGGTTGATGGAAATCAAATCAGAACAGAACGATTATTTAGAAATACTGATCAAGGCGGTTGCTGATCGATTTGCTGAGGCTACAACGGAATACTTGCACGAACAAATCAGAAAAAATCATTGGGGGTATGCACAGGATGAACAATTCACCAACGCTGAACTCATCAAAGAAAAATACCAAGGGATAAGACCTGCACCAGGATATCCCGCTTGTCCTGACCATTTGGAGAAAAAAACAATTTGGCAAATATTACAACCTGACAAAGAGATTGGTCTACAACTAACTGACAGTTTAGCAATGTATCCTACCGCTGCAGTGAGTGGATACTTCTTCGCCCATTCAGAAAGTCAATACTTTGGTATCACACAATTGGGAAAAGACCAAGTACAAGATTATGCCAAGCGAAAAGGAATATCTTTCGAAGAAGCACAGCGCTGGTTGGGACACTTGATGGTGAATGAATCAAATTAATGATTAAAAACAATGAAAGTTACAGAACACATAGCCAAAGCGAAGGACACCTTATTTAGCTTTGAAATATTACCCCCCTTGAAAGGAAATACCATAGACAGCATCTGCGAGACCATGGATGTCTTAATGGAATTCAATCCAGCTTTTGTAGATGTCACCTATCACCGAGAGGAATTTGTGTACCAAGATCAAGGAGATGGATTGCTTCGAAAAAAAATAACCCGCAAAAGACCAGGTACAGTAGGTATTTGCGCTGCATTGGGGGCCAAGTATAAAATCGATACCATTCCTCACATCATTTGCGGGGGATTCACTGCAGAAGAAACAGAAGATGCGCTGATTGATTTGCAATTCTTGGGTATTGACAACGTGTTGGCCTTGCGCGGTGACCCCATCAAAAGTCAACCTGACTTCAAAGCTGAACCTGGAGGACACGGATACGCATCAGAATTGGTGAAACAAATCAACAAGATGAATCACGGCGTCTACCTTGATCCTGAATTAAAAAACAGTGAAAAAACAAACTTCTGTATCGGTGTAGCTGGATATCCAGAAAAACACTTTGAAGCACCCAATCTCAACACTGACTTGATGTACCTCAAGCAAAAAGTTGAAGCCGGCGCCGATTACATCGTAACTCAAATGTTTTTTGACAATCAAGCTTTCTTTGACTTTCAAGAAAAGTGCATTCAAGCAGGAATAGATGTTCCCATTATCCCAGGCATTAAACCATTGATCTCAAAAAAACAATTGGTCAGTATACCCAAACATTTTTACATCAATCTACCCGACGCATTGGTGAATGCAGTGATGAAAGCCAAGGATGATCAAGAAGTTCGGAACATTGGCATTGAGTGGTGCATTGAACAATGTAAAGCGCTCAAAGCTGCCAAAGTTCCTGTTTTACATTTTTACACAATGGGCAAATCGAAAGACACTGCGCGCATCGCCAAAGAAATTTGGTAGAAACATTTTGTTTAATGCCACGCAATGTAATGTTGCAGCATGGAAAAGTGGAGAACATTCACCGAAGCAGAAAAAGACCGCATCATCCAAATGGCATGGGAAGATCGCACTTCCTTTGAGGCCATTGCTTATCAATTTGGATTATCGGAAGCAGAAGTCATCGATTTTATGCGGGGCCACTCTTTGAAATCCAGTTTCAAGATGTGGCGAAAGCGCATGAACGGCCGAATCACCAAGCACCATCAAAAAATGGGGGTAGGATCTCCAGATCGTTTCAAATGCAACAGACAACGCAGCATCGCGAACAATAAAATTTCCAAGCGATAAAGCGTCAAAGTCTAAAACGGGTGCGAATTCTTTCTGGGATAAATGCAATCGGATTCATTGAACCCTCCCCCAACCAATGCGGCACTTTGTACAATACAACAACATAAGTACCCAGCATCATCAACAGGGTAATGATGATCTCCATAAGGCTCGATTCCCCATCAAATAAAAACCATTTCACCAACAGGGTATCCAACAAAACGATAATGCCCAATCGCCATCCATTCCAAGTGATGGCCAGCAATTGACCAAAACTCCCTTCTATCAATTGCTGCCCCTTCCAAGCGCCCATCATAAAATGAATGGCTGTAGACAAGGCAATGCCCATGGCAATACATTTCATTCCCCAAATGGCTCCCACCCAACATGCCACAAACATCATCATGACATAAATAGCCTTGATCCAACTGGCCGAAAACGTAGCATCCACGGCACGCAATAGGGCGTCGCTGACGCGGTTCAATGTTCTAAAAATAACTGCGAAAAAAAGAAATTGCAAAATCACACCAGAACCTTGGTACTGATTTCCCAAGTAAAAAGTCATCAACCATTCGGCATGCAAAATCACCCAAACCGCTGTAGGAATAATGGCTATGGCCAAAACATTGGTTGTCAATAAAACCAATTTTTGCAGACGCTCTTTTTCATCTTGCATCTTGGACATTCCACTAAAAAGTACATTATCACTCAACTTGGCCATGATGGTGATGGGCAAAGAAACCACGTAAGCACTTCGTTCATACCACCCCGCATAAGTCAATTGACCAGCAGGAAGAACCAAAGGAACCAAACTCACATCCACCTTGGTGGCCGCGTAATTCAATGAATTGAAAAGCGTACTTCCCGTGCCATAACGGAGCAATTCATGTATGCCCTGCCGTGTACCTTTCCAACCAACCTGAATGGGCTCCAAAAGCCAATAACCCAAGGTCATGATCACATTTTGTGAAAAAAGTGCCCATACATAGGCCCACACGCCAAAACCCATGTAAGCGAGTGTCAGTCCAACAACCAAGTTCCCAACAACCACACTCCACATGCTGGCTTTGAAGAAAGAACGAAAAGAAAGGTTCTTCATCATGAAGCTGCGGGGAACTACGCCAAAAGCAGAGATGATGAATGCGGTTGAGACCACTTGGGTAATGGAAACCAAATTGGGCATTTGATACAACTCCCCTATCCACGGCGCCATCAAAACAAAAAGCAAAGTGAAAGAGATACCCAAAACAACTGCCGTCCAAAAAGCACCGTTGACATGGCGTTGTTCCACCTCTTTTCTTTGGATGATGGCTGGACCAATCCCTACTTGTGAAAATATTTCTGCAAAACCCATCAGGCTTAAAACTACCCCCATCAAAGCGAAATCAGCCGGCGCAATCCATCGGGCCATAATGGCGGTATAAACCAATTGAATCAACACCTGTAGGACCACCGTTACAGTGTTCCAAGACAATCCAGATAGAATGGCGTTGCGCTGACTCATGTCGCTAAGTTATCATTCCTTGATGAACCGATAAGGATAATATTGTTGTCCTTTCAACAACAAGATGGTGTAAACTCCTGGTGTCAAAGAAGCGACATCCAATTGATGCCTCACACCTAAAAATCTTCCCTTATCCATGCGCTTTCCTTGACTATTCCAAATTTCATACTTCCATAAACTTTGGACAGAAGGCGGCAATGCAATGGTCAAATAATCAGAGGCCGGATTGGGATACAGCGCAAATCCCTCCATAGGCTGTTTTATTTTCTCCACATCCGTTATCCACGATTGGATGGACCAACCGCTGTGAATCGCTGCAGAAATGACCACTGGACCATTGTACATTTCATTGGTAAATACAAATTCACCATTGCCACGGGAAGCCACGGCCTCCACTTGGTGCAATCCCAATCCCAAAATGATTTTTCGCTTATTGCCATTGAAAAATTCTCCATTGGAATAATCAAACAGAAGAAAGGCAAACGGCATCAATACATTGTTGTAGCCGCAAAGCAAAACCCTTTGCATACCATCATCCCAAGCAGCACCAGTGATGAGTCCTTGCACATCCCATTCTTCCCGCTTTTGTGCGACATGACTGCCATTTTGGAAGGGCAATGCATATCGCTTGGTATGCAGAGAACTCCAACACTTTGAGAAAATAAAAATACTGTCTTGAGTCAATAAAAATGCCTCGGCATCAAAGTCGTTGTTGTTCAAACTGGGCGTCCAATTGGTCTGATCTGCGTATGAAAAAGCAATGGTATCTACCACTGACAAATCACCTGAAGCAAAATCATTGTAGGGAATAACAAAAAACTTTAAGTCCGTTCTATTGCCCATATTGTTTCCAATGTCTCCAATAACCACAAAATTTTCATTGCATTGAACCTCCTCCCAATCGACGTTGGTCAAAGCCGACCAGTTAATGGTGTCCGATATTTCACCAGTTAACGTATCGATGGCATAAAATTGACCATCGGTATCATCATTGTGAGTCCAAAGTTGATTCTGCCAATAAAGCAAACCAGAGGTTTCACTGACAACCGCATTCAAGGGCATAGAAACATTGGGTTGTGAGATGGTTGTAGCATAAATACAAGACCCATCATTCACCACCGCAATGGGATTAAAATTACTTGCTTGCTCATCCGTGCAGCCAGACTGTGCCATGGCTTGACAAGCACACAACATGAGAGAAATCCATAAACTAAGAAATCTTGGACCAGTTGGATTGCAAAGCATTGTTTTCATCTAATTGTTTTTTAATACAATGATTCTCTGGACGCAGAAAACCAGGATCGGACTCCACCATCTCCATCGCACATTCCCGTGCAACCATCAATATCGACTGGTCTTTGACTATGTCCGCTATTTTTAGTTGCAAGACCCCACTTTGCTGAGTGCCGGAAATGTCACCAGGGCCCCTCAATTGGAGATCCACCTCTGCAATCTCAAACCCATCATTGGTTCGGCACATGGTTTCCATTCTCAGCTTGGACTCTTGAGACAACTTTTCACCAGTAACCAAAATACAATAACTTTGATCAGCACCGCGTCCCACCCGTCCTCTCAATTGATGCAATTGAGACAAACCAAAGCGCTCCGCACTTTCAATAACCATCACACTTGCATTGGGAACATTCACCCCCACTTCAATCACGGTGGTAGCCACCATGATGTGGGTATTACCCTTTAAAAATAAATTCATCTCAAAATCGCGATCTTCCGCTTTGGCTCTTCCATGGACAATGCTGATCTGATATTGGGGCCGAGGAAACCTTCTCACTACACTTTCATATCCCTCCATCAAATTTTTAAAATCCAATGCTTCACTTTCATCAATCAATGGATAAACGATGTAAACCTGTCTTCCTTTTTTGATCTCACGTTCTACAAATCCATCAATTTCCAATCTTCGCGCATCGGTGCGCCATGTGGTTTGGATGGGCTTGCGACCCGGCGGCAACTCATCAATCACACTCACATCCAAATCGCCGTATACAGTCATCGCCAATGTCCTGGGTATGGGCGTTGCCGTCATCACCAAAATATGCGGAGGAACCTTGGCTTTCTCCCAAAGCCTTGCACGTTGCGCCACGCCAAATCGATGCTGCTCGTCAATGATGACCAGTCCCAAGTTGTTAAATTGTACAACAGGTTCGATTAGGGCATGCGTCCCCACCAACAATGCAATTGAACCGTCCAACAACCCTGCATGAATTCTTCTGCGCTCTGCTACCCGCGTTGAGCCGGTTAACAACTCTACTTTCAAATCCAACGGGGCCAGCAATTCTTGCATGGCTTTAAAGTGTTGCAAAGCCAATATCTCCGTCGGCGCCATTAAGCACGATTGAAATCCGTTGTCCACAGCCAACAACATGCTCAAAATGGCCACGATGGTCTTTCCGCTTCCTACATCACCCTGAATCAGGCGGTTCATGTGAAACCCTTTGGCCACGTCTTGACGAATCTCTTTCAGGACACGTTTCTGTGCGCCGGTCAATTCAAAGGGCAAATGCTGATCGTAAAAAGTATGAAAAAAATGCCCCACCTTTTCAAACACCACCCCGCGCTCATCTTTCGTCAGTGCCATTTTCTGCGCGGCAACTTTGATTTGGAGATAGAACAATTCCTCAAACTTCAAGCGCCTTCTGGCCAAATCCAAGGTCTTGGCGTCGGTTGGAAAATGCAATTCACGTATGGCTTTCTCGCGATCCATCAACTTGTACTTCGACAAAATTGCTGGAGGCAAATTTTCAGGGATCACATTCAATGGCAACTCAGCAATCATTTGTCGTGTGAGCTGTGCGATACCATTGCTGTTCAAACCTTTCTTGGCGGCCTTCTCGGTTGATCGATAAACCGGCTTCATGCTACTACCCGACATCATCCTTGAACGCTCCACCCACTCCAATTCAGGATGAGCCATATTGAACTTTCCAGAGAATAATGTTGGTTTACCATAGACCAAATAATGCTGACCCATTTGCAAACTCTTCACAATGTATTGCGCACCTTTGAACCAAACCAACTCAATGTCTCCAGAGGCATCCCGGAAGCGTGCAGAAAGTCGTTTGGCTCGACCCATCCCCACTTCTTGCCAAGAAACACATTCCAACATCAACTGCACAGCTTCGTGCTCTGCTTTGATTTGAGATACGGTAATGATTTGCGACTTGTCTACATACCGAAAAGGATAATGAAAAAGCAAGTCGCGCCATGTAGCAATGTCCAACTCATCATGGAGCACCTTAGCGCGTGCCGGACCGACACCCTTCAGATAAGTTATCTCTTGTTGGAGCACAGGACGAAATTAAATCAAGTCCTTTATATTTGTGCACCCACCACATAAATTGTCCAAATTTATGTGGGCAATCCAAACCCATGAAAGTCGTCATTCAACGTTGCTCATCTGCTCAAGTCACCATTGACCAATCCATTGTAGCCCAAATCAATCAAGGACTGGTGATTCTCATTGGAGTTGGCAAAGAAGACAACCATGAAGATGCTGATTATTTGATTCAAAAAATCATACAAATGCGCATATTTTCGGATGAGGAAGGGAAAATGAACCGAAGCGTGACTGACGTGTCGGGAGATGTTGTTTTGGTGAGCCAGTTCACGCTATTTGCTGATACCAAAAAAGGAAACCGCCCCAGTTTTATTCAAAGTGCGCCACCTGATCAGGCCAAAGCGCTCTATGATTATTTTGTTGAGACATGTAAAAAACAATTTACTGGAAAGGTAGAAACCGGTGAATTTGGCGCAGACATGAAGGTCTCTTTGGTGAATGACGGACCCGTCACCATCATCATGGATACCACAAACAAATAGATTTAAACCTCCCAGATTTTTCCGGTGCGAAAAACGGTACCTTTAAAGAAGGCCACTGCCTCTTGATTTTGATTGCGAACAATCACTTCGTAAAGACCCGTCTTGCTGGTCAAGTTTTTCTCGATCACCTCTGTGGTCAACACATCACCCTCCACCACTTTCTTCACATGGCTGATGCTGGTCTCGATACTTACTGCTTGAATTCCATGACCATTGGAAGCAAAAGCCAAAGCACTATCAGCAAGGGCGTAGGTTATCCCACCATGTGCGATACCAAAACCATTGAGCATTTGGGTGGTTACCTTCATGCGCAAAACAGAAATACCAGCACCATCCATTAACCGTTCCATACCCAGCAATTGGGAAAAAGGATCATTGTTGTACATTAAGTCAACAATCAAAGAAGCCGTATTCTTAGCTGATGGATTCATCGAACTGCAAGTTATACATTTTGCGGTATTGTCCGTTCAAAGACATCAACTCAGCATGGGTGCCTTTTTCTTCAATGCGGCCTTTTTCCAAAAGGATAATCTGATCCGCCTTCTGGATGGTCGATAATCGGTGCGCCACGACAAAAGAAGTTCGGCCTTGGGTAATCAAATCTGTAGCGCGCTGGATCAATCGCTCAGAATCGCTATCCACGCTGCTCGTCGCTTCGTCCAAAATAAGTATGGAGGGATTGGTGAGATAAGCGCGCACAAAAGCCAACAATTGGCGCTGTCCTGCACTCAATACTAAACCCCTTTCGCGCACATCAAAATCATAGCCTCCAGGAAGCTGCATGATAAAATCATGCACCCCTACTTTTTGACATGCCGCAATAACTTGATCACGACTGACCTTGGGATCTCCCAAAGTAAGGTTGTTGAAAATGCTGTCGCTGAAAAGGAAAACATCTTGAGGAACAACCGCAATTTTCTGTCTCAGAAAATCCAAAGAAAATTCATCAATGGAACGATGATCCAAAAGAATATCTCCAGAATTTCTTTCGTACATGCGATTCAGCAATTGAACAATTGTCGACTTTCCACTGCCTGTATGACCGACCAGAGCGATCATTTGTCCAGAACTTACTTTCAAATTGAATTGCTCTATTACATTCTGATCCTCGTTGTAATAAAAGTCAACATTAATAAATTCTACATCGCCTTTCAACTCTATGGTTTGGTCTGTCAAATCAGATTGAGATTCATCTCTATCCAACATTTGAAAAACGCGATCAGCGTTGATCATTCCCATTTGCAAGACATTGAAATTATCGGCCATCTGTCGAATGGGACGATACATCATGGAAATAAACGTTGAAAATTGCAACAATACTCCTGGAGAAGACGTGGCATCAAACGTTCCTCTTAACGCCCAGCCCAACATCAAGCTCACAGAAAGAGCAGACAAAATTTCCACCACTGGAAAAAACACAGAATAGGCCCAAACCCCTCTGATATGGGCATCACGGTGGGTATGATTGATTTCATCAAAACGCTTTTCCTCTCTTTTCTCTTGTCCAAACATTTGGACGATATTCATTCCCGTTACGTGTTCTTGAATGAACACATTGATGCGTGCTACTTCATTGCGAACATCATTGAACGACTTCTTGACAGCTTCTTGGAATATTCTTGTTGCGTACAACAAAATGGGGATGGGAATAATCACGATCAATGTCATCTTCCAATCCACCCATAACATCGCGCCGATGATGACCACCAACTTGAGTACATCCCTGAAAATATCCAACAATCCAACACTGAATACCTCCGCTATGCCATCTACATCGCTGATGTGACGGGTCACCATCTGACCCACAGGGGTCTTGTCAAAAAAAGACAAACGAAAACCCAAACTGTGTTTAAACAACTCAGAGCGCAAATCCAAAGTAATGCTCTGCGCCATTTTATTGGCCTGGTAAGTTTGGTAGTATTGAATTAAGCTCTCCAAAATCAATACCCCCACAAAAGCAATCGACCCCCACAAAACAGCTTGGGTGTCCCCGGAAGCCAAATCTTTGTCGATCAAATCCCTCATTTGAGTGGGGCGTATGATGGACATGCCCGCCAACACCAACACCCAAAAAAAAGTGAAATAAAACTGCCAACGATAAGGTGAACTCCGTTGGTACAAACGCCAAAATATTTTTTGATCAAAGGCCTTCCCTGCGCTATTCGACATGCTTTTCCATTTTTAAATAAGGATAACTAACTTGAGTGAGGTACAACCCGCAGGCATAAACACTATCTCCTGCAGCACCGCGCTGCTGCATATCGATGATGTCTTGCATCGCCTTAACATCTAACTTTCCTCTGCCCACTTCTATCAAGGTTCCCACAACTGCGCGCACCATATTCCTTAAAAATCGGTCCGCTACAATATGAAACACCCATTGCCCATTTTCGTTCACGCTCCACGCTGCCTTTCTTACATCACAGATATTGGTCTTTTGTCCGCCACCTGATTTGCAAAAGCTCGAGAAATCTCCCTTGCGAATCAGATAATGCGCTGCTGCATTCATTTTTTCCATGTCCAATTCATAGGGATAGTACATGGATCGCTGATGAAGAAAAGGATCTTTTTTAAAATGCAAATAATAATGGTAGCCTCTTTCTGTTGCGTCAAAACGAGCATGCGCTTTATCGGCTACAGAAAAGATGCGGTGCACGGCGATGGACTTGGGCAAAACTTGATTGACACGGAAAACCAACTGCGCTGTATCCGCTATCGGCGTCATTGCATTGAAATGAGCGTAGAATTCAGTTGCATGAACGCCCGTGTCCGTTCGCCCACAGCCCGTTGTGATGACTTTCTCTTGACGCATCACTTTGCAAAAAGCGGACTCTAAAACTTCTTGAACAGACAGGGCATTGGGCTGGCGCTGCCATCCATGGAAATGGGCACCATCATAAGACAGTTCAACAAAATAACGGGGCCAAAGTGCTTCATCCATACCCAAAAAGAAAGGCGCAAATATCTTGCGCCTTTCGTTTAATTAACACTTTTCAGGCTAATTAATTCCAAATCTTTTTCTTGGCTACCAATTGTCCATTTTCATAAACACATACCACTTGCAAACCGCGCAGCTCAACAGCTGGATGAATGATGGCATTTGAATCCTGAGCAACAAAGGAAGTTTGATACACCTCTTGTCCACTTAGATTGAAAATCTTCACATCCCATTTTCCTTGTTTGCCGCTCATTGGCCCACCAATCAAAATATCCTGACGGTTATTGGTCAATTGAATGTTCCAATTCTGAGATGCGTTTTCAGTAATCGCCGTAGCTGCTGCAGGAGTTACCACTTGAGAGATGGTATAAACCTTGTCACCAGTATCCGATCCGTTGGCATTGGCTGCAACTGCTCCACAATAAAAAGTAACATTACCCACGTTGGTTGCTGGCGCTGTCCAAGTAAATGTCCATGCATGAGAACCAGCAGAAGCTCCAGAATTCAATTGATGTACAACATTGCGACGCACATTGCCACTGATATTGGCCGTCTTGATCGTACTTCCCGTTCCTTGCGTCAAGGTTCCCGCATTGGCACCTGAAGAAAGTAAAGCTTCAAATCCGAATCCAAACAAAGGCTTGGTGCCCTCAGCAACGGTTAGAGTACATGTATACATTTGACCAGGAGTATATTCCCAATTGACCAAGTCAGGGCAAGAGATGGTGATGGAACCACTACCGGAATTTACTGTTCCACTATGGCAGTTGGTACAGTTTACTTCACCAGGAGACCCTGTTGCTCCAGCCTTACCATTATCACTGTTTACACCAAAAATAAAAATCACCGCCACGGATGACAGTAACAACACTTGAATAATTCGATTTCTCATTTTTACAATTTGGGTGCAATTTCGAAAAAATCTGCACCGGTAATGTTAAAATGATAATTGTCAGTATAAAAAAAACAAGCATTCTACTTTGTTTAATTTCAAATGTAGATTTTCTCAGTCCTATTTTTATTTCCCTTTCGAAGTTGAATCAAATAACAACCGGATGACAAGTGTCTCAATCCAACAACATGATCATAAATCTCATGAGGCTTGACCACAATCCTTCC
>JBDKGG010000133.1:0-6096 GCA_039798325.1 Bacteroidota bacterium | reverse complement strand
GTCAATGAAGAACCGATGGGCTGCAAAACGCCTGAGCTACCGATGCTTCCTGCTGGAATGTCATTCACGCTGTATTCCACCGTTGCCGTATTCCAATACAAGGCGGCGTTGTTGACCACCTTGGGACTCACCCTGTAGTAGGTTGCTTCAAAAGACAACCCTTTGATCCACTCCGGCGTGGAGTATTTGAATTGCGCCAACTCCCCAAATCCTCGGTTGTGGCGAGGAGAATAATACCTTCCGGCTCCCCACTCTCCTTTGATCATGTGCCCGTTCTTCTTGAAAAGAAACTCTTGCGTGATGACATTATTACCGAATGCGGTCTGCGCCAAACTATCCGTATAGTTGACCGCATTGATGGTATTCACGGATAAAAATCCCCACGAAAAATCTTTCTTCAACTTCCCTCCGTAGGTGAAATTGGGGGTGCGACTAAAACCGCCGTTCATTTCTGTTTTACCCACCATAATCATGGTATGCATGGCCTTGGGCAATTGACCATCAATCACAACCCCTTGAAACGCTCGGTTTCCCCAACGATTGTCCTGATCAATGGAACCTTGCTGAAAATATTGGTCATAGCGGTGAACAATGTCTTTGCCAATGGGATCCCACGGATTTCTTTCAAACAACATGAACCGATTGTATCCGCGAAAAGAAGACATGGTCAAATCAGAAATGGCCACCCATTGAATCCCTCCGATTCGGGTATTCCAGCTTCCCCATTTTGTCTTGAAACTGCCGTAAAGGGTCATCCCCAACATGGTTCCAAGGTTTCCACCCAATGCTCCACTCTGCAAAGGATATTGAATATCGGGGCGCAACGAATCCGGAACTTGACGGCCATAAAAGGGTGCTTGATTTCCATTTAAAAACTGAAACATCCTGATGTCCATTCCCCAAGAGGAACCGTCTCGCAAATTTCCGGAGATGTTCAGCAGCAGGTTGGGCAATTGGGCATCATCGCCAATGAAAAAATTAGCGGGTAAAGTGACATTGCCCACTGCATTGCTCAATGGATAGGGCTGCGGATAGCGGGTATAGGTGGCGAAGAATCGGTAAAATCCATTGACCTGCAACCCGCGAAAAGCCTTGGGCTCCTTCTTGGGCATCAAGCCATTGTATCCACTCAGAGAATCCACTTGCGCCTTGGTTGCATTAGAAAGCAACAAGAGGCACAAGAACATCCAGGTATGGAACCATCCCTTATTCATTTTTCCAATTGTCATCCGAATATTGTTTTACATCCAACCAGCGGGCTGGCTTCATGTCACTGGGTCTTTCATTCACCAATACAGGCAGATTGGCATAAGCATAATGGTTGTGGTTGTCCCAAATTTCAACAAAAATGCGGTAAGCCCCTGCGGTCATCGGTGCGCGAAAACTGGATTTGAAATGCTTGCGCGATTTCCACACCCCAGTTATCGCCAAAGGGGCTGTCTCAGCATCTCCTCCGGCCTTGATGTCCTGACTTTCAGGAATCCAACGCCAAATGACTTGACAAGGATCTTGGTCCGGCTCGGTCCATTCCAAATAAGCCTCTCCCTTTTCACCGGCATACACAATGGCATAGGGGGAGTTGGATTGATTGACCACACGCAATGTTTGAATAACCGGAGCCAAATTGCCGGGCTTCTTGCCTGTCCAAACTTCATGCATGACATCCACTGCAGGCGATTTGCGTCCATCTATGGAAAAAACACCATACCAAGTGCTCGTGGTTTCTTGCTTTTGTCCCCATAAAAAAACGAATGAGCCCATGCATTGTTGGGGATCTCCCAATATTTCGTTTTTGTATCTTGTTTCATAAGACAACCTCTTTTCTTCACTCGTTTGTTCCAATGGAGCATTCCACTTTGTCTTTTGCACCTCCCAATGTCCATTGGGACCCCATTCTGTAATGAGGTAGGGGCCGGTCCATCCATAAGACTTGAGGTTCTTTCTCACTCCACCCAAATCTCCATAAGTATTGATTCCATAAATGTCGATCGAAGGCGCATCCCGCATGATGAGTTTGACCTCTTCGGGGTCCAAACCAGCAGTGACCGTGCACGTTGGATGATGCGGATCCAATTCATGAATCATCTTGGCAACATCTTCAACTGCTTTCCATACTTTGGTATTCTTGTAGAATAAATCCACCTCATTTCCCACACCCCATAACAACAACGCAGGATGGTCCTTGATCTCCATCACCACTTTTCGGAAAGACTCCAATTGCGCTTTGACTTTGGCCTCATTGTCGTAATCAAAACCATGGCGTTCATGTTGCATCCACATCCCCATCATGACTTTTAAACCCAAGGCTTGCGCTTGGTCCAAATACTCCCTAGCATTGTCCGTGCTCCAAGTCCGCACGGCATTGCCTCCTGCGGCCACTACTTCCTCCCAATGTTCGGTACCTCCCGCCCCCTTCACAAAGAAAGGTGCACCGTCCACATACAGACGGTATTGCCCCTCTGCATTGACCTTTACTTCCACATGGGCCGGTTGGGCCATGGGGTAAAAACCAAGAAAGGCAAAACACAAGGTACCAACAAGCTGGAGTATTTTCGTCTTTGGCATTTCGCTAATAAACGATTAATTTTCGAAAACTAAAAAAATACTTTTTGTAAAAGTAACAATTACTCTACATTAGCGTAAAATCAATCGCAATGAACATGAAGAAATTTGTATCCCTTTTTAGCTTGCTTGTCCTTGGACTATCGGCTTGGTCTCAAACCTACAACATTACTTTTAACGTGGACATGAGCCAGCAAACCGGATTCACCACCCCTGAGGTGAATGGATCTTTCAACGCCTGGTGCGGATCATGTGCGCCCATGAGCGACCCCGAAGGCGACGGCATTTGGACCTTAACCATCCCCTTGGCCGCTGGTACTTATGAGTACAAATTCTCTGCTGACAACTGGGGAAGTCAGGAAACGTTGTTGGCTGGATCAGCATGTACCGTCACCAATTTTGGATTTACCAATCGCACCTTGACGGTTTCCGCTGATGCCGTTCTTCCGGTGGTCTGTTGGGGTGCATGCACGGATTGCGCCAGCGCTCCGAATATTGTCGATATTACCTTTCAATTGGACATGAATGGACAAACGGGATTTACCACCCCTGAGGTCAATGGAACGTTCAATGGATGGTGTGGCAGTTGCAATCCCATGACCGATGCGGATGGTGACAATGTTTGGACCACTACCATCACCTTACCTGCCGCCGATTATCAGTACAAATTTTCTTATGACAACTGGACTGGACAAGAGACATTGGTACCGGGAGCTTCATGTACCTTCACGGATGGAGCCTTTACCAACCGCATCATTTCAGCCAACTCGGATGTTGTGATTGATACCGTTTGTTGGGGCAGTTGCGATGCTTGCGGACAAAGTTCAGGACCTTACAACGTGACCTTCAATTTGGACATGACACAAGCGGGATTTGGCTTTACCACACCAGAAGTAAATGGAGGATTCAACAACTGGTGTGGCAATTGTGCAGCGATGAGCGATCCAGAAGGAGACAACATTTGGACCATCACCATTCTATTGGCAGCGGGCAGTCATCAATATAAATTCTCTTATGACAATTGGGCTGGACAAGAAGAATTTTTGGCAGGAGCGCCATGCACCTTCACCGAAAATGGCTTTACCAATCGTTTGATTGATGTAACGGACAATGTTGTATTGAATGCAGTCTGTTGGGGAAGTTGCGAGGCTTGTGTGGTTTCAGTTGATGAGACCATGACTGCCGCGTTTGGCATCTATCCCAATCCTGCCACAACGCAAACCAATTTGCGTTGGAAAGGTGATCAGGAAAACATTAAAATTTACAATGCACAAGGACAATTGATTATGGACAGAAAATTGACTTTTAATACACAACAATTGACATTGGAAACAGCCGATTGGTCAAAGGGAGTTTACACCATAGTCTTGATGAACAGCAATGGCGTGAGCAACACATTGCAGTTGGTAGTGCGATAAAAAACGACTTAGCATTCTTGAACAAAAAAGTGCGCAATGTGCGCACTTTTTTTTTGCATAATACAAAATCTATTTTTCAAAAAGTGTCACTCCTCCGGAGCTGGATATGATGTTGAAATGTACAGATAAAAAACGGTCAAGCTTATTCAGGCATTAACATCATCTCTTCATCCCTTCATTCCCTCATCTCTTCATCCCCTTCTTCAAAACTCAAACACAAACCCCTTCTCCTTATACGCTTTGAAAAGCTTTGGATCGAATTTGTAGAGGGCGGATGGTCGGTGGCGGACATTGGTTTGGGCTTCATCCAATTGCTTGAGGAATTTCACGCCACTGATCTTCTTCCGAAAATTGCCTTTGTCAAACTCGCGCTGTAAAATGGTTTCAAACATTTCCTGAAATTGCGTCAAAGTAAATTTCTTGGGCAATACGGTTGTCCAGATGGGTTCTGAAACGATGATCTCTTTCAAAGCCTTGTGGCACTCTTGCAAAATCTGTTTGTGATCAAAAGCCAATTTGGGAATGCGCTTGATGCTGTGCCACTTGGCGTCCTTGGCCCAATTGGAAGCCAAAGGCGCAATGTCTTGCACTTCCACCAATGCCAAATAGGCCACCGTGATTACACGACCCAAAGGATGGCGATCAACCTTACCAAAAGTATGCACCTGACGCATCGGGATTTCGTGCAAGGTGGTCAAGTCATTCAATACCCTTGCCGCTGCTGCATCCAAGTCCTCATAAGGATAAACCAAATCACCGGGGAGTGCCCAAAAGTCTTCATAGGGATCGGTACCCCTTTGGATCAAGAGCACCTTCAGTTCCTTTTCGTGGTAACCAAAAATAACGCAATCCACAGAGAACGCTGATTTGAAGAAGGCATCAATGGGAATGGAGTAAATATCATCCTTCTCCACACTGGTCTTGGATAGGTCAAGCGCGTTTCTCATGGCAAATACTTTTTGTATTAATTACAATTAGTGTATATTCGTGGCTAAGCTAATTCAAATTTCCGAAAATGAAAAAACTATCTACGCTGTTTTTTGTTATTGTTTGCAACTTATTGATGGCGCAAACTTACCCCGTCACTTTTCAAATCGACATGAACAATGTCGCCAATTTTTCTGTGGCCAACGTCAACGGAACCTTCAACAACTGGTGCGGTGCATGTGCAGCCATGACCGATGCCAATGGAGACAATGTGTGGGAAATCACCATTCCATTGGCCAATGGAAATTATGAATACAAATTCACCGCTGATGGATGGACGCAACAAGAAAGCTTAACGCCAGGGTCTTCTTGCACCACCACCAATTTCGGATATACCAACAGAACGTTGGTGGTAGCAGGGGCGGCGCAAACATTGCCTGTTGTTTGTTGGGGTGCCTGCTCAGCCTGTACCAGTGTTACTCCCGTAACTTTTAGTGTAGACATGAACAATGTAACCCAAGCTTTCACCTCTGTGCAATTGGCAGGAACCTTCAATGGGTGGGCACCTGCAGCCATGCCCATGAGCGACGCCAATGGAGATGGTGTGTGGGAAATCACCATCAATCTTGCACCAGGTAGTTATGAATACAAATTCGCAGCGGACAATTGGGCCATTCAAGAAAACTTGACGCAAGGTTCTACTTGCACCACCACCAACTTTGGATATACTAACCGCACATTGACCGTTGGCACCACTCCTCAATCCATTGCAACCGTTTGTTGGGGAGCATGCGAAGCCTGTGCCAATGTCTCACAATATTACGATGTTACTTTTCAGGTCAACATGAATGAAGCTACTGGCTTCAACACTCCAGAATTGAACGGAACGTTTAATGGATGGTGCGGCAGTTGTACCGCCATGAGTGATGCCAACGCTGATGGCATATGGGAAGTGACTGTTCCCTTGCAAGCGGGAAATTATGAATTCAAATTTTCTTACGACAACTGGGCGGGCTCTGAACAATTGACTCCTGGTGATCCATGCACCGTGACCAATGGCGGATTCACCAATCGTTCACTTATTGTAGAAGGTACAACAACGTTGGCAGCAGTTTGTTTTGGCAGCTGCTCCAATTGCGCCGGCGCGCCCATCATGGGATGCATGGATCCAGCCGCAAACAACTACAAT
>JBDKGG010000132.1:0-3593 GCA_039798325.1 Bacteroidota bacterium | reverse complement strand
AATCCTGAATGAACGCATTTAGTTCTGGGATATTTTCATGATTGATAACAATGGGGAATTGATAAGGAAAGTTTTTGGTGGTGGATATATAAAGCTCAGGGAAAGTCAAGCAATTCTTGAGTTTATTCTCTGGCATGAAATACCTGAAACTTTCGAATTGAAACATTTGTCGATCCCCCGGCATCCAACCCATTTTCCGCTCATTGGCGTAATCTGCCCATAACGCTAGAAAATGCCAGAACCGCCACTTATTGGTTCGGGACAACAAATTCCATTCTCTGTCCACTCTGTCCTCATCCAATTGGTAATGACGGCCTGCTTTGAAAAAGGCCTCCTCAGTGATGTCTCTGCATTCCTGCATGGGCAATATTTCCAAATAAAGGTGGTCAGGGAATTTTCCGAAAACATATTCCAAAACACCGCATAGCCAAATGGATTCAACGGATTGGTCGCAAGAATCAATGTTGTAGTGGGCTCCTTTTTCGTCTTTGGTCTCTTCTGTTTTTTCCAAGATGATATCGATCCTATCATCAGGCTCATCGCTGATTTTAACTTGCACGACACCTAGTCCATTGTCCAATTGCGACAAGAAAGTACCCGCTGAGTCAACCATTTCTAAATCGTCATGGGCGCCTGGGTAATTGGGAATCTCCGCATACCAAATGGACTGTAGGGGAGATTTTATAAAGGTGATGATTTGTTCTTTCATAGGTGTTAGTCGATGATTTGAATTTTTATGGAATCATATTGATGGGCTTTTACTTGTTGTTGAATCCATCTGTAGCGACTGATTGTCGTCTCTCCCCATAGTTTGGTTCCGCCCTTAATGGCTTTTCTCAATCGGTCAGAAGTTTTGATCAAGTCAATGATCTTGGATTCATTTCCCTGGTATCCGATGACCACACAGCAGCCCGGACCATCCGGAATTTGTTGCATCATTTCATCGAATTGTTTTTTGAATTCGGCGTTGTCCACACCGACTTGCATGGCGAAAAAGTTGATTCTTGTTTTTTTCATGTTGTTGGGATTAAATGATTGAAAGATGTTGATGAGAAGTGTGTCCATTAATTAAGGCAAAGGCAAACCACAAGATTGCGCACCCTTATATTGGGCATTCCTGGTAATATTTCAGATTCATCCAAAAGGGACTGTTCCCATAAAAGCGGGGTAGTGTTGAACCCATTAACTTTGATGACTTTCCGAACAGTAGGAACTGAATCAGTGGTCGGACGTTGAGAGAGTAATAAGTAAAAAACAGGTTTTTCATTTTGCATGTATTGGATTTTAAGAATTTTAAAAACATGGAAATCCCAGGCTCCAACGAATGGAACAAGTAGGGATGAGGAAGAGAGTGGGAATTAGAAGACCAAGGGTGTTGGGTGGTTCGTCATGGATTTAAATATAATATAAATCGAAATTTTTGTCAAGTGTTTTTTTTATCAGCCAAGGATGCAATCAAGACCAAAGCCATTAAAATCAAGGCAGGAAAGAAAATGAAAATCATGAAAAATTTTAGGATCACATGTCGTACGGGAAAATCTTGAAAGGGATAATTTTCATCAATCCGCATCCAGAGCGAAACACCCCAAGCCATCGTAACAAGGATAAAAACAACAACAAGGAGGAGAGAGATAAAAGCCATAGATAAAGATTTGAATGCAAAGTTGCGAAACAGATTTGCGATATTGTTGCAATCTTTCATTGTTTGGGTTGTTTGGATTATTTTTTTTAATTCCCAATAAATCGCAGAAGTTTTCGTTTGTCAGATTGGTCCGGAATATCTAACAGAGAAAGCTGTATCGGTGAACAAGGCAGTGATTTTTCCTGCCAGCATGATTCAGACAAGCTGATGCTGTCGATTCAAAAAATATCATAACGTTTTGAACAAAAGGTATTGATTGCAACAATATCGCAAAGTGTTGAATTTTATTTATCGTAAACAACAACCTATATGCCCAAAACAAACTTCCTTCCTTTATTTGAAAAAATGGATTTATATCCAGGACTTGAATTGATGACCAAATTCTTAAATGAGTCGGTTGACGATCATCCAGAATTTGAATTATTCAAAAGTGAATTGGGATTATCCAATGACCGAGAGGCCTTGCTTTTGGCCGGCATTGTTTTGAAAACATTGCGATCGGGTGAGGAGTCCTCCATGGGCGTTTTGGATACGTATCAATGGGGTATAAGGGATTGGGAATGGATTCACCCATTGTGGTGTCAATGGACGCAAGACGGATTCATCACCTCCAAAAGGAAAAATGGGGTACAGTTTGAATGTGTTGTAGCATCCTCGGCATTTTTACAACGGTTATTCAATCAAGAAGTGGAGACCGAAGGAAAGAATGAAACCCATCAATTCTTCTTGAAGTTCAATACCTGGATGCAGGCGGCCAAGAACAAGGTCCTTACTGCACGTAAAGTCGAGCAGAATGTGGAGGATTGGATGCAGGCCCATCCCAAGGAGGGATTTGTTCGCAAAATAAAGGACGATTGGAAGTTGGAAATTGGAAACGCTGTGGCATTAATGGTTTTGGTCGACCAGCAGATGCGCACGCAGTCCGGTCTTCCTTTGGAGGCCATTTGTGATACATTGTCGGATACCGATTCGGATCGTTGTATTTGGAAACAACGATTGAACAAAGACGAGGCTGTTTTGATTAGTCAATCGTTGGTGAAACTAGGGACAAGCATTGATCCATTTATTGACGAAGAGTACAAGGCAACACCTTTGGCGATGAAGGTTTTTTATCCAGAAATCGTATGGGAAACGCCGCCTGCATCCCAGGAGGGAGAAGGGCGCAGTTCCGTGGGAAGGAAGTTGAGTTGGGATACGATTACAGACGAGACCTTGTTTTTTAATGCAGCAGAAGAACAGCAATTGAATTCCTTGGGTAAGTTGCTTAGCCAATCTTCGTATCAGCGTGTGACCCAAGCATTGAGCAAAAGAAAATTGGGTAAGGGAGTTACCATATTATTGTATGGTCAGCCTGGAACAGGCAAAACAGCCAGTGTGATGCAATGGGCGCGGAAGAACAAACGATCTGTTTTCATGGTGGACATCAGTCAAATCCGAGGGAAGTATTTGGGGGATACAGAGCGCAATGCCAAAAAGATTTTTGACGAGTATTACAAATGGGCTGAAAGTCAAGAGCGGATGCCCATATTGCTTTTCAATGAAGCCGATGCCTTGATATCAAAACGTTTGGATGTTGAGCGTTCCGTGGATATGGCGATGAATGCCATGCAGAATATTTTCCTGCAAGAGATGGAGAATTTCAAAGGCATTTTGGTGGCCACTACCAATTTGAACAAAAACATGGATCAAGCATTTGAGCGACGCTTTTTGTGGAAGGTAGAAATCGGTCATCCCGATACCGCGACGCAAGAAAGGATGATGTGGAGTGCCTTTAAGTCCGACATGAAACGACCTGAGGTCAAGACATTGGCGCAGCAGTTTTCTTTGACTGGCGGTCAATTGATGAACATCCGCAGAAAGTTCGTCCTTGAAACCATCACCCATCCCCGCATCAACCGCATGGCTTGCCTCAGTCAATTGTGTCAACAAGAGTTGAGTTATAGTACAACGG
>JBDKGG010000131.1:0-26961 GCA_039798325.1 Bacteroidota bacterium | reverse complement strand
GAGTAAGGGTTTGCAATACATACTGACTAACATTAAATGCCGCTCCACCATCAGGTATGCGGGATTGCGTCAAATCCGTTCCAGCTACCTGAGCCGTTTCATCAAATTGTGTGTATCCGGGGAAAAGCGTGTTCAAAGTCAAACCTGTAATCAAATTGTTGGCAGTGGCGTCGTTGGTTCCATAAACTTGTGCATCCATTAAATTATTGCCATTAGCGGGAGTTCCATTCGGGAAGTCCACAGCGTTTCCGATGTGCACAGCTACGGCATCGGCGCCGTTTTGCAGTGTTCCATTGCCTATAACAAAATCTACATTAGCGGCTCCTGCATTGCCCAAAACAAAAAATCCAAAGTTATCGGTGGCGTAATCATCCAAATCATAAGCGGCATAACTGTTCCCTGTTGCACCATCATAAAACACCATGGTTAGGCCACTTAATGAAGCATTGGGACTTCCTAACAACTCAATGAATTCGGCAGTATCTGTTCCGCCAGGATTGTCTGCATTGATTTCATTGATGACGACAGAATTAATTTGAATCACATTCAATCCAACAACATTACTCGAAACTTCACCACAGATGCTTCCTGAAATATTTTGAATGCTATCTGTTCCTGTTAGCGTTCCTTCATAAGAATAACCAACGATGGAATAAATTCCCACTGGCAAAGCATTAAAATCAAAACTGTTGTCCACTGTTGATAGAATGGCTCCATTCGCATCCACCAATAAATAGACATACGTTGCGGTTAGAGAAGCAGAAGTATTTGAAAAGGTATAGAAATCAGATACCGCATTGGATACAACGGTAATGGAATTGGCAGCGCCATTTATTGCAATAGCAGCACCGTCACAGCCCGAACATTGATTGACATTTACGGTCAACGTGTTGGTAGAAAAAGCAAAACATGCAGTGGAAGTCATTTGAGAAATGGGACTCCCTGCCGTTAAGGTAGACATGTTCAATTGACCTGAGTAAGCGAATCCTTTGATTCCATATATTCCTGAAGGTAGTCCATTAAAGTCGAATGACGAAGACGTTGTGTCCACTATGTTATTGTTGCCATCGACAATAACATATAAGTATTGACCAACAACACTCGAAGTGGTCAATTCCACCAAAGACGTCACATTGGAACAAAATGAAAGAGCCGAGGTACTTGCAATCACGCCACCCACACAAGGAGGCTGGTTCCATGTACCTGGAGTCAAGGTTTGAAGCATATAAGCACTATTGGCGAAAGGGGCGCCACCATCTGGAATGCGCGATTGGGTTAAATCTGTTCCGGTAGTCTGGGCTGTCTCATCGAATTGTGCATATCCAGGAAACAACACATCCAATGTAAGACCTGTAATCAAATTGTTGGCCGGGGCATCATTGGTTCCATAAACTTGTGCATCAATAAGGTTTGCGCCAGTAGGAGCCGTTCCATTGGGGAAGTCGGCAGCATTGGCATGATACAAGGCTACTGCATCTGCCCCGTTTTGAAAAATTCCATTTGTAAAAATCAAGTCAACATTCACCGCCAAAGCATTGCCCACCACAAAAAATCCTTGATTGTCACAAGCATAACCATCCAGATCAATGGCGTTGTAACTCACATTGGTTGTCCCATCAAAAAAAACCAGGACCAAACTGTCCAATGAGGTGAAGGGCGAGGAGAACAATTCAATAAACTCCCTTGTATCCTGGCCTCCAGGATTATCGGCATTAATTTCATTGATGACCACGTTTTGGCTCAACGCCTGAAAAGTCAAGGTGAGCAATAAGCCCAAAAAATAGATTTTCTTCATACAATTGGTTAAGTAAGATTCAAGACTATAAATTTTAGAAGAAGTTGCAAGACCTAACGGATGACATTTGTCAGTTTTATAAACTACAAATAACGAATCCTCCACTCCTTGGGATAATGATTGGAAACCCTACCCTTGACCATTTTAACCCAAGCCAAATCCATCCCTTGCCATTGTACAATATGCCAACCACTGCGGTTCACATCATCTTTCCGCCAATCTTCTCCGCGCAACACCTTCAGCGCGTCTTCATCTGAAACCGCCATTCGCGGTATATCCTGATTTGTATTTTCTGACAATATCATTCCTTGATGTGGCGTGAAAATTTGCTTGTTCAAAGTGCCCATTTGGGCGCCTATTTGGACCATCTTGGCAACAGGCAAAATATAGTCCGGGGAAATGACCGAATAAAACACCTCTCCTTTTCCATTCAACCAATATCGTTCAAGATGATTATCCTTAACAAAAGGCATGACGGATGGCCAATCCCTTTTGTGAAGGGGTTGCCAGAAAGCATCGTTGGCCAATTTTATACGACCACTTGAAGCAGCGTCTGGCTTTTTTAATACACAGCAAAAGAATCCCTCACCCAAAGCGCGGTGGGGCAAAAATTGCCAAGCAGCAACGCCATTTATATCCAACGGACTGGCTGTTTCCGGCATTTCCAAATGACCCCATCCTTCCATGCCCAACTCATCGATGCAATACGAAACAATGTCTTGGTTCTCCATTTCAGCATGCGTGCAGGTGGAATAGATGAGTATCCCATTGGGAGCCAATAAGCGAAAAGCTTCCTCTACCAAGGACTTTTGAATACCCGCACATTTGATGACTTGTTCCGGTGTCCATTCGGATCTTGAAGCTGGGTCTTTTCTGAACAAGCCTTCGCCGCTGCATGGTGCATCCAACAAAATCAAATCCCATCTTTCGTCTCCTTTGATTTGGGCTACATCCGATTGCAAAATCACTGAATTGGTCACTCCCCACTTCATTAAATTCTCCTGTAAAACTTGATTTCTCTTGGGATGAATTTCGTTGGCATAAATGACACCATCTTTTGACAAATTCTCGTGCAATAAAATCGTCTTCCCACCTGGTGCTGCGCAGAGATCCAATACCCACTTTACTGGAACCTTATCGCTAATTTGTCTTACCACAGATCCGATCACCATCGAACTGCTTTCTTGCGGATAATATTTTCCCAAATGAAAACGGGGATCCGTGGTGAAAACAGGCCTGGTTTCTAAAAAATAACCTTGGGCATAATGCGCCACTTGACTGGAACGAAAGGCAGACAAGGCCTCTCCCTTGGCATGTACCGAAATTTTTGGAGGCTGATCCATTGCAGCAATCATCGCGTCGGCCTCCTCAGGAAATTGTTCTTGAATGCGCTGAATAAATAAAGGATGAAGTACTGTCATGTGCAATGCATCTATTGGTTGGGCGCTCCGTTGCTGCGCTTGTTTCTGCCTAAAATCGGATCTCGTTTTTCTCGATTCTCAGCACGGTTCTGCTTTCGTTCATTTTGTTGCGATCCCCTCTCCTCTCTCTTCTGTTCTCGCCGTTCATTGATCGTCTCCTTCTTGCCATCCAACCATTTTTTCACAGAACGATCTCTTTGCGGAACATTGTCATCAAATAATGCCTTCCATTCTTTATCACTCTCTACAGCAAACTGAAGGTTGCTCACCGGTCCTTTCATGGAAATAAAAAACTTCTTGCCATCCTCTGTTGGCGCCTGATTGGGATCGCGCAAGAGCAAATCACGAACATGAAAACCCATCAAATAATCCATTTGATTGTCAAAAGTATGATTGGCTTTAAATACCATATTCAACGCCGATGACTTGATTTCCATCCATGGGATTTCGATGGTTTGCTGGGAGATGGAAATGGTATTTCTCAATTGCTCAAATTTTACCCAAGACAACTTTTTGGCCAACAAATCTTCATCCACCAAAGGTGCAATCCACTTGTTCTTTTTGAGATAAGCCGACACATCTTCCAATACGGACCAATGAATAATTTCTCCATTGTTCACTTCCATGTCAATGATGCCCGTGACTGTTGGGCGATCCAATTTCAATTCATTGCTCAACTGAAAATTCAAATCGACATTGGCATCGATGGTCCCTTTCAACTGATCTGATTCTATGGCTGTTTGACCAAAATTGTTGAACAATTGCATCATTCGAGGCAAATTCACTTTTTCAATTTGTCCATCCAATTCCACTTCCCATTGATGGGTTCTGGCATTGGCAAAACACTCTATACTTCCGTTCAAATTTCCATCGGCCAAATCCAATCGAAATGCATCCGCCCTTACCAAACCTTCTTCGACGGTGAGATTGGTTTTAAACTGTTTGGCTTCAAATTGCTGAAAATCGAATTCATCAACCTCGCATTGGACCTGCAGCTTGGCAAACGCGGGCAATCCAAAACCAGCGCCCTCACTTTGAAGAAAATCCTCGCCCTGAATATGATTGCTTTTTAAGACAACTGACGCTTCGATTCCCCTATTGGGATTCAACAGCCAAGCAACGGCTTGATGCCATTTTCCGGTGAGATTAATATCTGAATGTTGGTAATTGGCCATGCATTGGTGCACGATGGCGTTTTCTTCATGCAGCTGCAAGAGCGCTTGAACATTCTCAATTGGATAGGGCATGGAATGCCATTGAAAACGCTCTGCTTTGATGGCCACATTGCCTTCCGCCTTCCAATCTTCCCAACGCCACAAACTATCCTCCGGGTTCCATTGGCCAAATACCCTTGCTTTTACATCCAACTGGCCATTGGACGTCAACAAGGTATCCCATTTTAAAAAACCCACCATTTCTTCAATACCCGTGTGCATCTCCACATTCAAATCCAATTCGGGTTTCATGGTGTTCTTGATATTGCCTGAAATTTTCCATTGGCCACTGGCCAAATTGGCCTGCAGATGATCAACGTGCCAAACATCGTGTCCTTTGGATAATTGATATTTCAATTGGAGATCAACATCCTCGAGAGAAACACCTGATTGGGGTTCTTTGATGGCACCCTCTTTCCAAATCAAAGAAGCTTTGATTTCAGGACGCTCCCAGGCTCCTTCCATGGTTCCATTGAGTTGAAAGGTACCCACGGGCTCATAAGCCCGCAAGGCATCTGAAATCCATCCAGGCATGTTGTCTACCCACTGCTTCACCTCAATGTTGTCAGCCTTGACCTCCAAATGACATGTTTCTTTTTTGAAATCCATCCAACCTTCCCCCTGCATCGGCGAATCCAAAACCTCCCATTGAATATCACTTAGGCTCAGCAACTTCTTTTTTTGGTCATAGGTAACATCACCTGAACATTCAAAATCCAATTGCTGAATCAAAGGGCGATTGGCCGTGCGCACCAGTTGGCAAATGCCATCTGCATCAACGGAAATGTTGGATGACATTGAAGAAAAATCACCTTTCAATTTCAAATTGTCCCAAAATACAACATGCTCATACTGTGTCTTAGCATCTATAAATTGCCAAGTGATTTCTTTGAAGATGATGCGCTCCAACCGCATGGATAAATCCTTGCCTGTTGCCGGTCTGGATTTGAAAATTTCCCAATTGGATTGACCCCATTTATCCTTTCGCATATTCAATTGACCGCGGGTCAACTTCAATTGATGGACGTGATAATTTTCATTCCAGGCATCCACCCAGTTAAAGGCCAAAGAAAATTGTTCAACGGATATCAATTTCCGATCATGGCGCAACGCATCGGCAATTTCCAAATCTTGAAAGTTGATGGCCAGTAGCGGAAATGAAGACCAAATGGAAACATCTACGTGCTTGTACACCACAGGAGTATTTAACTCCGCTTTGAGCACATCCAATGCCTTGTTGATGATTTCATCGCGGTAATACCATGCTGCAGCAGACAAGGCGGTCAGCATCAGCACAACTGCGCCGAATATCCACATCAACCATCGCAATCCTTTCCTTGCCCTTTCCTGCATATAACGAAGGTAGACAATGGATGGAATGGACCTGAAAATTCAAGGACGATTTGAACACAAAACAATGTTAATTGTCCGCTTTGCGCATGGATTTCCAGAGGAGATGAACCATCAACCAACAAAACAAAGTGCCGGTGAAAACAACCGTAAAGAAAATACCTACGATGGACATTGCATCTACCTGGATCGGATAATTCTCCACCACCGCTCCTTCCATGGTCACCAAACCAAAAGTCAACTGCAACCAACAAATCAATAGGCCCAATAAAACACCTGATGTCGCGCCAATGGCATTGATCAATGCACCTTGAAGAACAAAAATTCGCTTCACCACTTCAGTGGTCGCTCCCATGGATTGGAAAACAAACATGTCTTGTCTTTTCTCAATCATCATCATAGACAAAGACGCTACGATATTGAAACAGGCGATGAGGAGGATAAAAAATAAAATGGCAAAGGTTGCCCATTTTTCAGACTGAGTTGTCTTATAAATCAAAGCGTTTTTTTCAGTTCTACTGATCATGCGCAAACCCTTGGCAGCCAATTGCTCTTTCCATTTCTCTTGAAAAGAGAGCATTTCCGCTTCATCTTTCAGGAATAATTCTACGGAGGTTACCGAATCCTGTTTGTCCAGCAGTTTACGGGCATTGTAAATGGGAACAAAAACAAACTTAACATCCAACTCGGCATTGGCAGAAAAGACGCCTGCATTGTACACATCCATTGTGCTAAAGGCGTCTTCTTTGTATCTGGATAGCTTTCGACCCGGTATCGGTGCACGGATGGCATAGCGCTGTCCCAAGCCCTCCTCAACAGCCATTCGCAATTCTCCGCAAACACCTAACCCTGGTACAACAGAAACATGCGTAGTATCCGATAAGTCAAAGCTGCCCATTCTCAGCAACTGATCCATCCCACTGTGTTTACCATAAGTGGGACCAACACCTTTCATGGTTACAACCGCATCCGCATCTCCATAATGAATCCAAACATCGCTCTCCAACAGGGGTTCCACTGCCGATAAACGACCTTCCTCATTCCACTCTGCCATGGGCAATTCCGACGCACTAAAGAACTTATTTGAAGTATGCTGAACGACCAAAGGTGCATCAAAATGGGCGAACAAATCATCCACCAATTTCTCAATCCCATAAAACGCAGACATGACTAATACCATAGCAGCAGTAACAAAAGCCACCACCACAGCTGAAATAATAGAAATGAGATGAATGATTCCCTTGGACTTCTTTGAAATCAAATAGCGATAAGCAAAGAAAAATTCCAATCGCATATTACTTCCAAGCCTTGACGATCAAACCCGTTCCTGTTGAATTGTGGCTCCTCACATCCATGGCATTCAAAAGAAAGGCAAATGGATAAGTGATCAAATAATACAACGGAAGAACAATAAAAAAGAGCGATGTTTTATTGAGCATCAGCATCGGATACTTCATGCTCAGCAGCCAAGAAATCCGGCCCCATTTTCCATAAGAATACTGAATATCCCATTTGGAAAACCCTGCTATTTTCAATTTATTGGCCATGTCCTCCACTCCGTAACCATCTCTGACATGCTCCTCAATAAAACTGGTTTCACCATCATCATGAACATCACTTCCTCCTTGATCAGAAGGTGTTGAGATCAACAACATTCCACCAGACTTTAAACTATTGCAATAGTTCGACAAAACTTGAACATCTTCTTCGATGTGTTCCATCACATCCACACAAAGCACCAAATCATAGGTATTGGGGCGAACAAACGTAGTCAAATCACCCGTCTGAAAATGTACATTGGGAATATTGACCCGCTTGAAAAAACCATCACAATCCGCAACTTGTTCTTCTTTTAAATCAACCGCGTCAATGGATTGATAATTCAATGATTTGGCCATGCGGTAGGTATACTGACCGAAGCCAAAACCTGCATCCAAAATTTGAACAGGCGCTTGTTTTCCTTCTTTCCAGTTGCGCAAAGCACGTTGAATGTGCCAAGAACGCAAAAGGAGCAAATCAAGCAGTTTATAAAACAATACCCTGGTCCATGCGGCGGTATTAAAAACCACCCCCAGCTTTCTTTTGATGGGATCGTAATGCATTTTACTTTTTCAATAGTCGGTCAATCTCGGCAGAGTAATCCAAGGAGTCATCGATAAAAAATTGGAGCTCTGGAATTTTGCGCATTTGTTTCCCCACAACACCGGCCAAATAATGGCGGATGGTTCCATTGTTCTCCTCGATGAACTTCATCACCTCGGTTCGTTTCTCAGGAGGGAAAATGGAAACATATACTTTCGCATAACCCAAATCGGGACTAACGCGAACCAAAGTCACTGTGACCAAAACACCCGGAAACCATTCCATTCCGTTTCTTTGAAAGCTGTTGGAAAGCTCCTTTTTGATTAAAGCTGAAAATTTTTCTAAGCGCACTCCTGCCATGTTCCAAAGGTAGCCAATGTATTCTACAAAATACCACTAAATTTGACCCATGTTAAAAATCAGAAGGGGAGAACAACAGGATTTACCAGATGTGTTTGCGCTAATCCAAGAATTGGCGTTGTATGAAAAAGCACCGCACGAGGTAACCAACACCATTGAGGCCATGGCCCGGGATGGATTTGGTACCCACCCTGTTTACTTCCTTTGGGTTGCTGAGAAAGATGGTACCATCGTTGGCACCGCTATCTGTTACGTGAGATACAGCACCTGGAAAGGTCCCATGCTGTACTTGGAAGACATCGTGGTTACGGAAAAAGAGCGTGGTCAAAAGATTGGTCATCAACTGATGTTATCCGTAATTGCATTTGCACACGAAAAACAATTCAAGGGTCTGATTTGGCAGGTATTGGATTGGAATGAGCCAGCGATACGATTCTACAAAAAATACAATGCCCACTTCGATGAAGAATGGGTCAATGTCAAATTAAGTCCTGATCAATTAAAAAACATTTCTTCGCAACATGGAAGTCTATAAATTTGGAGGAGCCAGTGTCAAGGATGCCAAAGCCATCAAGAATGTAGCAGACATTGTTTCTGCCGCCCAAGACAACCTCTGCGTCGTCGTTTCAGCCATGGGAAAAACCACCAATGCGCTGGAATCATTGCATCAACTATGGTTTAATGGACAAAATCATCAGGAAACTTTGAGCTCCATTATTCAATTTCATCAAACCATTTCAGATGAATTGGAATTGACGCAGCAAGACTGCCTTTGGCAACGTCAAATTACCATTCTTGAGGAGAAATTAATGCGTTTATCCAAAGATGCATTTGACACGAGTTACGATCAAATTATCCCTTTTGGCGAGATACTTTCCACTTCTCTGCTCCACGATTATTGGTCTAAAATTAACCTTCAGCATCGATTTTTAATGGCGCCTGATTTTGTCATAACGGATAACTTGCACAGAGAGTCACGCGTTTTATGGGATCAAACCCAAGACAAAATTTCTCCTCTTAAAAATCATAGCGGCGTGCTACTTACCCAAGGATTCATCGGTAGCTGCGAAAACGACGTATGGACTACTTTGGGAAGGGAGGGAAGTGACTACTCCGCAGCCATATTTGCGCATTGTCTAGACGCCAAAATTTTGACCATTTGGAAAGATGTTCCGGGAATGCTCAATGCCGATCCCAAAAAGAAACCCGATGCGCAAATCATCGAAAAAATTGCTTACCAAGAGGCCATTGAGTTGGCCTATTACGGAGCCAGTGTTATTCATCCCAAAACCATACAGCCATTGGAGTCCAAGCAAATCACTTTGCGCATCGCCTCCTTTGTTGACCCCAATCTTCCTGGAACCTTGATTGGAAATTTCCAACAATTGAAGTATCCTACTTGCTACATCGAAAAAGAAAACCAAACCTTACTTTCCATTTCCACCAAAGATTTCTCGTTTGTCGTTGAAGACAACATTGTTGAGATTTTTCATCATCTATATGCGCTGGGCATTAAAGTGCACATGATGGAGAACAGTGCTTTGAGTTTTTCACTCTGCATCCAGTGCGAGCCGCACAAGAGAGTGGCGTTGATGGCTGCTTTGAGCCAGAAATACAACACCCGATACAACGAGGGGGTTAAACTGATTACTTTCCGCCATTATCAGCAAAGTGATCTGAAAGCAATGGAAGAAAGTAAGATATTAATGGAACAAAAAAACCGGACTACTGTCCGGTGGGTGGTTCAATAAACAAGAGAAAACCAATCAATACTCGTCTTCATTGAAGAAGAAATCTTCTTTGGTGGGATAGTCCGGCCAAATATCTTCAATGCTTTCAAATACTTCTTCGTCATCTTCAATTTGTTGAAGATTTTCTACAACTTCCAAGGGAGCTCCAGCTCTCATGGCGTAATCAATCAACTCATCTTTGGTAGCTGGCCAAGGGGCGTCTTCCAAATAAGAGGCAAGTTCTAGCGTCCAATACATAGCAGTTTCTTTTTTAAGGGGTTGAACGTATTAATTTGTGCGAAAGTAAAATTTTAAGTCAAAAAAACAAGCCTTTGTGGAAATATTATTTATTTCTGTGGAATCCAACATTGCGGGGATAGTCCATTTTCCTGCAATATCCAACGGGCAAGGGTAAAATAGTAATCAGACAAACGGTTCAAGAAAATGGGGATCTCTATTTGGACGGGATGTTGGTGGTTCAATTCCCAAACCGAACGTTCCGCTCTTCGGCAGATGCAACGCACCACATGGGCCTGGGCCGCTGCAGGATGCCCACCAGGTAAAATAAAATGCTTCAATGCAGGCAATGACGACTCCATTTCATCCATGGCTTTCTCCAAACGCTCGATGTCCTCAACTGAGATTTTTGGCATCTGAATTTGCGTTTCCAATCCGGGCTCTACCGCCAACCAACTGCCCAACACAAACAATCGATCTTGCACCCACTCGGCATTATTGTTCGGGAATTGAGCATTGAGCACGCCTATCTGTGCATTCAATTCATCCACATTACCGTAGGCTTCAATTCGGATATTGAACTTATCCAATCGCTCGGAACCCAATATGCCTGTGGTTCCTTCATCGCCTGTTTTGGTGTAGATTTTCATGTTTTTTTTGGACTAAAAAATAATGATGCGAATATAACCCGCACTCCCTATTTTTGTAGCTATTGCAATCAGATAAAGATGACGGCGGAAAAACAAGAGCGATACGACAGGGCCTATTTGAAAATGGCACAAGAATGGGCCAATTTGTCCCATTGCCATCGAAAGAAAGTAGGCGCCTTGTTGGTCAAAGACGGCATGCTCATTTCCGACGGTTACAATGGCACACCCAGCGGTTTTCCCAACACCTGTGAAAACGATGAAGGAGAAACACATTGGTATGTTCTTCATGCCGAAGCCAATGCCATTACCAAAATTGCAAAATCCACCAATAATGCCAAAGATTCCACCCTGTACATTACGCTATCCCCCTGCAAGGATTGTTGTAAATTAATACTACAATCTGGAATCAAAAGAATGGTGTATGTTGAGGAATACAAAGACAACACTGCTGTGCATTTCTTAAAAAATGCCGGCATAGAAGTAGTACAGATTGCTGAGCCCTAATGATCGAAAACACACCACCAACCCCCGCACCATCGCCTTCACCTGCGCCGCTCAGAAAGAAGATTAGACCATCGTCAGCGCAACCATTGTATTTTGGCATGGTGCTCATTGTCGGCATTCTCATCGGAACTTACTTGGCGGATACCAACCTGCTGACCATTAAAACCGGAGCAGAAGAAAATCCCAATAAATTGGTGAGCTTAATCGATTTCATTGAGGAAAACTATGTCGATAGCGTAGACAAGAAAATGCTCATTGATGGAGCCATTCAATCCATTCTTTCTCATTTGGATCCGCACAGCTATTACATTTCACCCGAAGAGATAGCCGAGAGCCAAGAGCGAATCAATGGCGAATACGAGGGCATTGGAATGGAGTTCATTGTTTACAAAGACACTTTGAGGGTGGTTAAAACCATTCCGGGTGGACCCGCCCAGCGTGCAGGACTTCTTCCTGGTGACCGCATCATCAAGGTAGATGGAAAAGACATCATTCAAGAAAAATTGGACAACGATAAAGTCCAAAAAATGATCAAAGGAAAATCTGGGTCGGAAGTAAAGTTATCCGTTGTACGAAAAAACAACAATGCTGCAATTGAAATCCCCATCAAGCGTGGAAATATTCCATTAAAAAGTGTTCCCGCATCTTTCATGGTTGACGCCGAAATTGGATATGTCAAAGTGGAAAATTTTGGCCAAAACACTTTTGACGAATTTGAATTGGCTGTACGTCAATTGAAGAGTCAGCGCTGCAAGACGGTTATTGTCGACTTGCGTGGCAACGGTGGCGGGCTGTTGGATCAAAGTTTCAAAATGGCCGAAGCGTTCCTTCCCAAAGACAAATTGGTGCTCTACACCAACGGAATGCACGTGGGCAAGAAACAATATTTTACGACCAAAGATGGTGAATTCAAAAACATGAACGTGGTGGTATTGGTGGACCAAGAATCAGCCTCTGCAAGTGAAATATTTGCAGGTGCTTTGCAAGATTGGGACAAGAGTGTTACGGTTGGACGTCGAACCTTCGGAAAGGGATTGGTTCAACACGAAATTGAATTGCCTGACCGAAGCGCATTCCGTTTGACAATTGCCCGCTATTACACCCCGACAGGTCGTTGCATCCAAAAACCTTACAGCGACTCCACCAACTACAATGATGAATTCTCTGAACGTTATTACCACGGCGAATTGTTTCACTCAGACAGCATCAAAACCGTCGACACGTTGAAATTCAAAACACCCAAAGGTCGAATCGTTTATGGCTCAGGGGGTATTACTCCCGAAGTGTTTGTCGCCTTGGACACCGCCAATAATGTTGTGCTCAACAGTCTCTATGGCTCAGGAGTGTTGCGCGATTTCTGTTTTGACTATTTTGACAAAAATTACAACCAACTCAAGAAATACAAATCCGAGGATGACTTCATTGCGCAATTCAAAACGACGGATGCCATGTTGAATGATGTATTGAAACTTTCCAAAGCCAAAAAATTGAGCATCAACAGCAAAGAGTGGAACAGAGCCAAAGCCGATATCCGCCAGCGCATCAAGTCTACTTTGGGTCGTTATCTGTATGAAGACCGAACTGCTTTCAAAGTGCTTTATCCCAGTGATCATGAAATTTTGAAAGCCATTGAAGTAGGCAAAAACTACAATCAGTATCTACACCCCTGATGATCGGCAAACATGACAGGTTCTTTTACTTTATCTAAAAAAGAAAGACTCAAAAGGCGAAAAAGCATTGAGTCGCTTTTTGACAAAGGAAAAGCCATCAAATATCCGGCAATCATCCTGATTCATCGTCAGTCTGAGGATGAAGATGGTTTAAAGGCGATGTTTACTGTGAGCAAAAGAAATTACAAACGGGCGCACGACCGCAATCGCATCAAACGGTTGATGCGGGAAGCTTATCGATTGCAACGAACGTTGATTGATGTAGAAGTCAAGAATTATCATTTGTGTTTTACATTCACCGGAAAACAATTACCTGACTACACTTACGTTTATGAAAAAGTTGGATTATTGCTCAAAAACTTCAATGACCAACTAAAAGGAATGCCATGAAGAAATACTGGAACAATACAAGTAAAATTGCCTTGGCCATAGGAGTTTTCGTCCTGACCACTGCTGCTTCCTATAAAGACACCCTCTTTGAGGTTACCAAGAATATTGAAATATTCACCGATGTTTACCGCAATCTCCAAGAGGCCTATGTAGATGAACCAGAGCCTGGATACCTCATGAAAAAGGCCATCGATGCCATGCTCGCAGCGCTAGATCCCTACACGGTGTACTATCCTGAAAGTCGCATCGAAGAGGCCACCTTCATGCAAACGGGTGCTTATGGCGGCATTGGCATCAATACCAAAAGAAGAAATGATGAGGTGCTCATTACGGATGTGTATGATGGATTTGGGGCAGATAAGGCGGGTGTTCTCATTGGCGATGCCATTGTAAAAATTGGCGACAAATGGATCAAAGACCTCACCGATGACGAATCCGCCATGTTGATCAAAGGGCAACCCGGAAGCACCGTTACACTCACGCTTCGCCGCGGAAAAACAGGAGCAGAAGAAACTTTGGTTGTCAAAAGAGAATCGGTTAAAAACAAGGACGTTCCATTCTATGGTGTTGTTCCAGAAAGCAAAACTGGATATATTCTTCTTGAAGGATTTACACAAACGGCGTCCTCCGAAGTACGTGAAGCTTTTTTGGCTCTCAAGAAACAAGACATCAATAGTTTGATTCTTGACCTCCGCGGAAATGGAGGAGGATTATTGCGAGAGGCTGTCTCCATTGTAAATTTCTTTGTACCCAAAGGTTCGCCCATTGTAGAAACCAAAGGCCGTATCGCAGAGTGGAAGAACACCTACATGGCCAGTGCCGAACCCCTCGATGTGAACATCCCATTGATTGTCCTCATTGACGACCACAGCGCATCGGCCAGTGAAATCGTCTCCGGAAGTCTTCAAGACCTGGACCGCGCTGTGATTATCGGAAAGGAATCTTTTGGAAAAGGATTGGTGCAACAAACTGTGGATTTGGCATACAATACAAAAATGAAATTGACCATTGCCAAGTACTATACACCCAGTGGGCGTTGTGTCCAGCGATTGGATTACAGCCACCGCGATCAAAAAACTGGAAAGGTGGATGCGGTAGATGATCAAAAAATTCAACAATTCAAAACCAAAAAAGGTCGTCCGGTAACCGACGGCAGAGGCGTACTTCCCGATGTTACCGTGGATACAGAATCCGCCAATGCTTGGTTGGATAATTTGAACAAGAAATTTGCCCTTTTCGATTTTGTCACGCAAAGCAACATCGATTTCAACCAAATGGACACCACAGGGAATTTCATCCTTTCCCAATCCGATTTGGAATCTTTTAAAAATTACCTGGACAAAATCAACTTCTTTGCTATCAGTGAAGATTTAAAAGCTTGGGATGAATACACAGAACAATTGAAGAAATCAAAACCAGAATTGTCTGCTGAAATCATCGCGCTTCAGAAAAAAGTTTACTTTGAGAACAACAAAGAATTTGACAAGAATAAATCCACATTGAAATACCTCTTGGAGCGTGAAATGGTGAGAAGGTCGGGGAATCCAAGGGCCTATTCACGTCAAATCATTCACTACGATCCTGTAGTGAAAAAGGCGCTCAATGTTTTGAATCAAGACTACAAAAAGATCCTTCTTATTCCATGACGGCCAAATTGAGCATCCAACATCAATTGCTTATGATCTGGATGATCTCCATCGTCATCGGTCTTTCCCTTTCCCCGGTTTTGATGTCCATTGGCACCATCGGCATTACCGTTCAATGGTTGGTTGATATCGCCCGTCAAAAAATCAAACCATGGGTATTCATCACGTTTGCCGCCACCCGCAATTGGGTCATCTTGTATTTGCTGTTGGTCCTAGCCATGTTGTGGTCGAGCAATTGGTCTTTTGGCGCCAACGATTTGCGCATCAAACTTCCATTGTTGTTGCTATCCATTACACTTCCCTCTTACCTCACTGATTTAAAAAAGGAAAAAAGACGAATCATCGAAGGGGCTTTTATCTTCGGGATTGTCCTCTCAGCTGTTGTATCCATATTGTTGGTGCACAATGCCATGCCCTTGGCACATTGGGTGGTTTCCAAAAAACTGAGCCCCTCACAAATTCGGGAGTACAGCGTGTTCACTTCTCATGTTCGAATGGGCTTATTTAGCGCATTGGGGATTGCCCTATTGTGGTCATATCCTTTTCATCAACTTTGGAAAACCATTTTTCGTTTCGGAATTTCTTTGTTCTTGATCTATTACTTGGTCCTCATCGAATCCGCCACTGGACTTTTCTTGGTTGTTGTAGCGGCCGTATTCTTCATTGTTCGTTACTTAAAATTACGTTTCTCCTACCGCTATAAACTCTGGACGCTTGTCACGTTGAGTGGCCTTCTCATCATCGGTCTCTTTTATATCATCCGCCATTTTCAAGATTATTATACCATTCAACCCCATCAGATTCCTTTGGCAAAAACCAAGAATGGCAACGCCTATGTCAGTCAATTGGATCATCCCCAAATAGAAAATGGATACCTGGTTCACCTCAATATTTGCGAAAAGGAGTTAATTCCCTCTTGGAATAACAGAAGTACATTGGCTTACCACCAAAAAGACTTGTCCGGGGGTGATATCGACCAAACCTTGATTCGCTACCTCAGCTCGATGGGACTTCCCAAAGATCAGCAAGCCGTTGAATCATTATCAGTGGAGCAGGTCAAAGAAATTGAAATGGGCATTCCCAATTGCAGATATGCAGAAATGAACGGATTAGAGCGTCGTTTGGACAAAATATTTTTCGAATACCAAATGATTCAATTGGGGGACGCACCCAATGGCTACTCACTATTTCAAAGATTTATCTATTGGCAAAATGCCATCGATTTAATTCTAGAACACTGGATATTGGGGACGGGGACGGGAGACCTCAATGACACCATTCAAGCAGGTTACGCCAAGGACAACAAAGGCCTTTTGCCGCAATACCAACTTCGTACACACAATCAATATTTGACCATTATCCTCACCTTGGGGTTATTGGGGTTGGTTTTCTGTATTGTATTCTTGTACAACATCATCAAAGCCGCCAAAAGATGCTCGCTGATTGCCAGCATTTTTGTCATGATTATTTTATTTTCTATGGTGACAGAAGACACGCTAGAAACACAAGCAGGAATCACCTTTATTGCTTTCTTTACAGCCTGGTGGCTGGGGGCTCCATTATGGTCTTCAGAAAAATGGCGACCTCGGCTGGCGTAATCAATATTTGATTTTGGCCTTCATCGGCCTCTTTTAATACATAAACCTGCGCGCCAATGGGCGACCATCTTCCAGGGTGTATGGGTCGGCGATCCACATACAATCCAACAGCTTTAATGCCCAATGCTGCAGCAATGTGCAACGGTCCAGTGCTGCATGCCAATAATGCCCTGCTGTTCCCTATATAATCAATAAAACCATCAAGAGTCAATTGACCGCATACTGATGGGATGCTTGTCAAGTGCTTTCCTTGGTATTGACGCAAAGTTTCAGCGTCTTTTGCTGTTCCTGAGACAACCATCTCAAATGGTGCGTCTTTTAGTAAACTGACCAGTTCATCATACTGATCCAAAGTCCAATTCAACGCACTGCCCTGCGAGAAGGGATGAATAATCAATCGATTATTAAAGGCTGAATCTATTGGTTTTAACAAAGACAATTGCGCCAATTGATCCAAATCAGGAATGGAATGAAAACCCAGTGGTTGCAGCAATTTTAAGTTGAGTTGTGACTCATGCAGGGGTGAATTTTTACGACCAAACATTGGGCGATGCGTAGCCCACATCCAACTGTACCAGCGGTGTCCAGTTGCAACCCTCACCTTCACTTTTGCATGGTACGCGGCCTTCATCCAAAATTGATCTGGCAATGCAAAAACAACAGCATCCAAATTCAATTCCGCGAACAGGGACTTTGTATCCTTCAGCTCGTGATATTCATCCGCATTAACAAACTGATCCACCCATGGACAACGGTGAATGACATCCTGGGTGTAGGACTTGCCCATAAAAACAATTTGCGACAAAGGATACAGTTGTTTCAGATAATAGGCCATGGGCAGGGTCAGCATCACATCACCAATGCTGTCTGTGCGCACAATCATGATTCTGTTGATGGTCATCATGCTTTTTTTTCAGATTGAAATTGATACCATAAAGCATACTTCTGATAGGCCGCCCAGGCGGAAATTCGGCACACATGCCATCCTGCCAGACCATCTAAAACGCCCAACTTTATGCAGTACATATTAAAAAACTTTGCCATTGGAGACAACCACCTCATCAACCAATTGGTCCTTTTTCCTGCGTCCACTTTTTCACGAGCCATCAGGGTAACAAACTTCAAAGCTTGTGCGTAGTGACCGTCGCGATCATAATAACTGTAATGCAAACAATTGCCTTTTAAAACAACCGGGGCAATAGGGTTATTTGATTGCAACGACTCATGAATCAACCCTTCCCATCTCACCTCATGGCGATTAAACAGTCTGAATTTTGTATCTGGATACCAACCGCAATGTCTAATCCATGCACCACAATAATTGGTTAACCGGTGAAATGCTGCTGGTTGTGGAATCGCCAATTTCCATTGCTTCAAAGATTGCATCAAGGCTTCATCCAAGCACTCATCGGCATCCAAAGACAACACCCAATCATACTTGGCTTGATCATTAGCTGCATTCTTCGATACCGAATAACCTTGCCATGCCTGTTGAAAAACACGGGCGCCCATTTGTTCTGCTATCGCGACAGTTTGATCCGTAGAAAATGAATCCCACACCACCACATCATCAGATACTTTCAAGGCATCCGCTAGGCAACGCTGAATATTGCGTTCTTCATTAAAGGTGATAATGACTACACTAAAATCAGCCATGGCGTAAATTTAGATCAATCCACCAATGAAAAAATAATTTGTCGTTCAATCAGATCACCACTCTTTACCTTGACCTCCAACTCATCACCCAAGTGAATCTCTTCTCCGCGACTATTGACCAAAATATAGGCTGCCTTCTCAAAAGTGAAATCAAATCCCAATTCCTCCATGGGAAGAAACCCTTCGCACTTGTTGTCCTTTAATTCAACGTATAATCCTCCTGTAGTAATTCCGCTCACCCGACCTTCAAAGACTTGATCCTTGTGCATCAGCAAAAATTCTACTTGCTTGTACTTGGTGCTGGCCCGCTCGGCATCTGCTGCTCGCTTCTCCATCATCGAATCATGCTTACAGTGCAAATCCAACTGATTGACATTGGGCAATCCTTGTTCATGAATGTATTTGTCCAATAGACGATGAACAATCACATCTGGGTAACGGCGGATGGGTGATGTGAAATGGGAATAGTAAGAAAAAGCCAAACCGTAGTGGCCAATATTCTTGGTGCTGTATTCCGCCTTAGCCATGGATCTGATGGCCATGATTTGAACCATGCTCTCCTCTTGCTGACCTTCCACACGAGCCAACAATTCCTTGATCACACTGCCACTCACACTATCTGTACTTCGTGGTAGTTTGTATCCCAAATGCTTGAGGAATGTTCTCAACTGTTGAACTTTTTCTGGACTGGGAAGATCATGTACGCGGTATACAAACGGCTTGGGACTTCCCTTAGTAGGCTTTCCTGCATACATCGCCACATACTGATTGGCCAACAACATGAACTCTTCAATCAATTGATTGGCCTCTTTCATCACCTTCACGTAAACCCCAGTGGGCACGCCCTTTTCATCCAATTTGAATTTCACTTCCTCACTGCTGAAGTCGATGCTGCCCTCATCAAAACGTTTCTTTCTAAAACGCTTGGCCAAATCATTGATCACCAAACATTCCGTTTTGTATTCCCCCTCTGCCCCTTCTATCATGGCCTGAACTTCCTCATAGGTAAATCTGCGATCACTTTTGATGATGGTGCGACCAATCCAATGGTTGACAATTTCTGCCTCAGGTGTAATTTCAAAGATCACCGAAAAAGTCATCTTTTCTTCTTGTGGTCTTAAAGAACAAAGTTCATTGGACAATCTTTCAGGCAACATGGGAATGGTTCTATCGACCAAATAAACACTGGTGGCGCGCAACGCCGCCTCTTGATCAACTACGGACCCCTCTTTGACATAGAAGCTCACATCTGCAATGTGAACACCCACTTCCCAGTGACCATTTTCCAATTTTCTCAAGGACAAGGCATCGTCAAAATCCTTGGCATCAAATGGATCAATGGTGAAAGTCGTAACACCCCTAAAATCCTTTCGCTGCGCAATTTCCTCAGGGGTAAATCCTGGGTCTATTTCATTGGCCGCGGCAATGACATGATCTGGAAACTCATAAGGCAAATCAAACTCTGCCAAAATTGCATGCATCTCAACATCGTGGACCCCTTGCTGACCAAACACCTTGGTTACTTCGGCAATCGGCATTCTCTTGGCATCGGTCCATTGTTTGATTTTCACCAAAACCTTGTCGCCGTTGACTGCTGTTGATTTTCCATCTTCTTTGATGACAAAATAGATGGGCATCTGTTTGCTCACCGGTTTTACTTCGGCATAAACTCCTTTGTCATAAAATACACCAACATACTCCTCTCTTCCGCGCTTTACAATCCGCTTAAAATCTACTCGGGGTCTTCTGGCCGTTCCCGATAATGACAACTCAATCACATCTCCAGGTAGGGCTGTTCCATATTTTCCCTTTTCCAACATGATGTCATCTTCTACTCCATCGACACGGACAAACCCTCTACCAAAACGATTGATGTCCAAAACACCTTGGACCAATGTGGCGCTCAATACAGCCGGCAGGTATTTACCCCGTTCTCTTTCCTTGATTAATCCTGCAGCCTTTAACTCTTCCAAAACTTCCATCAACAATACCCTGCCTCCCGAATCTTGAATGCCCAAAACAGCTGAAAGCTGTTTGTAATTCATGGGTTGGGTGGGGCTGGCCTTCAGCGCTTGCAACACAAGATCTGTCACGACTCTCTTGTTGCTCGATCCTTCTTTTCTTTTACTTCTTTTCATTAATAACGAAGGTAGAAACTTATTTACAGTCAGCATATAAGATTCTCGTTGGTTTTGATTTTTTCTCAATTCATCGCAACTTTGCAAAATGGCGGAAAAAGTAATGTTGGGTTTGAAATTGCCCACTGACCCCAGATGGGTGAATATTGCCGAAAAGAACATTGAAGAGATTCTGACCGATCATGCCTATTGTGAACAGAAGGCTGCCAGCAATGCCATATCGTGCATTGTCCGCTACCCTGAGTATCCTGATTTGGTGACAGAGATGGTGAGAATTGCTCAAGAAGAAATGGATCATTTTGGTCAAGTGCATGATCAATTGCTGAAAAGGTCCCTGAAGTTGGGTCGCGAAAGAAAAGACGAGTATGTACATGACCTTGCAGCCTTCATCAAACAAGGTGGAAGCAAGTTGCAAAACTTTGTGGATAGAATGCTCTTTGCTGCCATGATTGAAGCAAGAAGCTGCGAGCGATTCAAGATACTCTCTCAAGAAGTTGAAGACGATGAATTGCGCCAATTCTATTTTGACTTGATGGCCAGTGAGGCTGAGCATTATGCTACCTTTATAGGCTTCGCACGAAAATACGGAGTGGGCATTGATGTGGATACCCGTTGGCAAGAATTCTTGGATTACGAAGCATCATTAATGACCAAATACGGCAAAAAACAGACGATACATGGCTAACATTGAGGTAGTAGAAAAAAAAGATCTTAAAATCATTCATGATTTGGCCCATGTGATTTGGCCATTGGTATATGACTACATGATCTCCAAAGCGCAGATTGACTATATGCTAGAAACCATGTACAGCATAGCTTCACTTGAAAAACAAATGGCGGATGGCGACGTTTTCATTATGCTTCAAGAGGATGGCGTTCCACATGGCTTTGCATCTTACCGCATTCATCATAGTGATGAACGCGTGCGTTTGCACAAACTCTATGTTCATCCCGCTGCACAAAAAAATGGATGGGGGCAAAAAATGCTCGACCACATTTTTGAAGTTGGACTGAAAAACGGTCAAAAAATAATTGAATTAAATGTCAACCGACACAATAAATCCATCGGCTTCTACCAGCACATTGGATTTGAAATTGAAAAATCTGAAGACATAGACATCGGCAATGGCTTTCAGATGAATGACTACGTCATGATTAAAAAACTATCGCTTTAAATCAATTCTAAAGGTTGTCCCTTGTCCTTCATCTGATTTAGAGACATAGATAAATCCTTTGTGGTATTCTTCAACAATTCGTTTGACCAATGAAAGTCCCAATCCCCATCCTCTGGGCTTGGTGGTATAACCAGGCTTAAAGACCGTTTTCCATTTATTCTTTGGGATACCTTTTCCTGTATCGCTCAGCTCCACGTGCACCCATTGCTCATCGTTGAAAATTCGGATTTCAATCTTACCCGACTCCCCCATTGCATCAGCAGCGTTGCGCACCAAATTTTCGATTACCCAACCAAACAATGGCTCATTGATTTTTAATACAACCGGCTGTGTGGGAAGATGTCTTTCAAACAGAATTTGTTTCGATACACGCTTTTGCACATAATCCACAGCCTCTTGAATCGTGTTTCGCAAATCCACCTCTTTAAGCTCGGCTTGAGAACCAATCTTGGAAAAGCGTTCCGTTATGATTTGCAACCGTTGTACATCCTTGTTCAACTCCTCTATATACGCTTTCTCCACACCCTGTGTCTCCAGCAAAGCACCCCAACCCATCAACGAACTCAAAGGAGTTCCCAATTGATGCGCGGTTTCTTTGGCCATTCCAACCCAAACTTGATTTTGTTCGGCCTTCCGATAAGTGGAAAAAATCAAATAACTCACCATTAAGAAAACAGCAACCAATACCAACTGTCCAATTGGAAAATATTTGACTTGCTGCAAAACCAGAGAATCCTCATAATAAATGTTCACCGCCATACCATCTGGACGAACCACACTGATGGGGGTATTGGCCGTTTTAATCTCTTCCAAACGTTTTGGATTGGTGACATCTTCTTCACGCAAACGGGCGTACTTGATGACCTTTCCCGATTTCTGATCGATCACCACAATCGGAACAGCAGTTGACCCCACTACCTCATTGTTCAAGAAACTATTGTTGAGTTCATTCAGCTTCTGTTCGATGCTCTTGTACAACTCGCTGTCATCAAAATACAGCTTCATACCCAATTCAGGAATCAATATGGGCGCATATTTCTCCTTGATTCGATCGCGCAAAGAATCTGCATAAGCCGCATCCATTCCCTTTCCTTTGGGAAGATTTTTTCCCTGTTGAAAACGGTTTTCTTTGTCGTAGAGCAAAATGGGAATGGAGTTATTCTCCTTTAAATATTCTGATGGAAAGGAATAATCCACATTGGGATCACCATTTGAAATAATGCTCAATGCTTTTCCAATCAACTTGCCTTTGGCTTCTTCTTCCGCTCTAAGCAAATGCAGCAGGGAATCGATGTACTCGGTAGATTGGGCATTTCTGCTGATGCTTTGCGCCCACAACTCTACCTTTTGCTTTTCATCTTCTTTGATTCGTCCTACGATAATTTGCGTGTATCCGAGCGTAAAGAGTACCAAAAGCAAAGCCAGTAAAACCAAGAACCACTTCCAACGTTGTTTACTGCTGTATAAATTCATCGAACCAAATTAAACATTATTGCGATACTGAACGGTCATTGATCATCAAAATTGCATTTTCATTTTTCCACCAATCACCCAAAGGATGTTGCCACTTGGGATTACCAACATATTGAGCCGAACTCAAAGGCCAATCAAACTCATCAGCAGCATATCCCAAAGCTACAGGAACGTCATGGATAAACTTCAATTGATCGCGCAGCATAAAGCTTCTTTCTACACCATGGGAAGGAAAGGAAACAAACTTTGGTGTAATCCAACGCGCGCTGAATCGGCGTTCTGTTTCAAAGAAGAAGGCCAAGCCAAAAATCATTTTCAGTTTTTCAGAAAAAACCAAAACGCCTTCGCCCTTTTTCATGGGGCGCAATTGGATGATAATGTGACACTGCCCCGGAACCATTACCCAGGCCAATAACCGCCCAGCACCCTCCAATTGTTCTTGAAGATAGTCTGCATTCAACGACTGACTTTCCAAATGGTTGTAAAATAAACCGTCCATCGGAGCGACCCAAGTTACTCGGTAAATCAGGTCGGATTCTAAAAATATTTGTTGTTTCATGAGACAACATTACTTCAATGGATGTTGGTAAAAAAGAAACATATAACCAACACATAAAACCAATGAAGCCCCCATTTTCAATGACAGCAAGGGGATTCAAGAAATCTCCCATATCATGGAATGCGCATAAAGAGAAAATAACCTCTTGGTGAAAATAAAAATCAATCAATCCATTCAAAGAGATACTGATCCTCAAAATCAATATTAAATTCTCGCAGAAAACTGATGTATTCCTCTTTGAATGAAATTGTCTTGTGATGCAACTCTTGATTCCTGATATATTTAATTGCGTGATCAATATGAGCCTTAGAACAGGAAAATCCACCATAACCTTCTTGCCATTGAAACTTACCTTTCACAAATTTGCTTTCGTTTATCCATTTTGAAGAATTCGATTTAATGTCCCTTACCAATTCAGAAATGGTCATATTAGGTTTAAGACTAATCAATAGATGAACATGATCTGCAACACCTCCAACAGCAAAAACCTTTTGCCCTTTTGCGTTAACGATTCCACCCAAGTAACCGAATAAATCTTCTCGCCATTCCTTACCCAGAAGATTTTGCCTACCCTTTACGGAAAACACAATGTGGACATAAATTTGGGTATAAGTATTTGCCATATTTCAAAGTATAATAGCTCTTAATTTGGATCCGGCTTGATGTCGCCCCAATGGGGCTTGATACTAAATTAAACTATTTCTATTCGGATATCGTCCCTACGGGACTTAAAACAAAATTAAATCCGAAATTCGAATTCATACAAGCTCCGTAGGAGCGAAATTATAATAGCCCATTAGATGAATTACTCGAATAGCTCCGTAGGAGCGAAATCATCATTATACATTATCTCTTAAACAACGGAACCGTAGAACACGGCTCACCATACATCAAGCTTTTGACCCAAGGCAACAACCTTTGCACCAACATCATTTGTATCTCCGCAGTGACTCTCTGATCCGTGCAGCCTTTGATCACCACCCTTTGCCCGCTCCAATCCTCTTCTTTCAAGTCCATGACATAGGACTTTAAAAAAGATCGCTGGGCTTCCATCAATGGTCCAAGGTAAAATCCTTTTGACTTTTCATACAACTTGGATTGCATCCAGATAAAAGCCCATTGTGGAACTACTATATCCGCAGGGATATCCAACCACAAAACTTTCTCGCTCCAATTTTCTTGAATCAATTGCTCTGTGAACGATTTCAAATCTGCTTCGCGAAGGGCCAAACCTTGCCACAAGGCTGGTCGAATATCAATACAGTGAAAAATTTCTTGATCTACAATCGATTGCAAATCGATGGTAACCAGACCACTATTGGCAACACGATTAACAATTTCCATAACTACGCCGTCTGAACAGCTATGGACAATTCCAGCATTTCATTCACTGCTGCAATCATTCCATTGACATCAAAACCACATTCTTTGTAGAGCTCGTCCTGTGTGCCGTGCTCAATATACTTATCTGGAATTCCTAGACGTTTTACCCGACTGGCATAACCATTGTCGCCCATAAATTCCAACACTGCTGAACCCATTCCACCTTGGATACACCCGTCCTCAACCGTAATGACTTGCTTGAATTTTCCAAACACCTCATGCAGCATTACTTCATCGATGGGCTTCACGAAACGCATGTCGTAATGGGCGACACTCACACCATTGGATTCTAGGGTATCGATGGCCTTGGACACATAGTTCCCGATGGGACCCAAAGACAAGAAAGCGATATCAGAACCATTTCTTAAACGACGACCTTGTCCCACCTTCACTTCTTCGAAAGGAGTCTTCCAATCGGTCATCACACCGTTTCCGCGGGGGTAACGAATGGTGAATGGACCTTGATTTTCCAATTGTGCCGTGAACATCAGGTTGCGCAATTCTTGCTCATTCATGGGCGAAGAAACCACCATATTGGGGATGCAACGCATATAGGCCAGATCATACGCGCCATGGTGAGTTGGTCCATCTGCACCAACTAAACCACCACGATCCAAACAGAACACGACATTCAATTTTTGAATGGCGACATCATGCAATACCTGATCAAAGGCGCGTTGCATGAATGAGCTGTAGATATTACAGAAAGGAACCAAACCTTGCGTCGCCATACCGGCGCTAAACGTGACGGCATGTTGCTCTGCAATGCCCACATCAAACGCGCGCTTGGGCATCGCCTCCATCATAAATTTCAAAGAGCTTCCTGAAGGCATGGCTGGTGTCACTCCCACTATTTTCTCATTCTTCTCAGCCAACTCAATGATGCTGTGACCAAATACATCTTGGTACAACGGGGGCTGCGGATTTTTTGGAATCACTTTGACAATTTCCCCAGTCTCTTTATTAAAAATTCCAGGGGCATGCCATGTCGTTGGAGAGCCCGCCTCTGCCGGAGCATATCCTTTTCCTTTTTTTGTAATACAATGCAAAATCTTTGGACCAGGTATATCCTTCAAGTCTTGCATCACCTTCACCATGTGGTTCACATCATGGCCGTCAATGGGGCCAAAGTAACGCCACTTCAACGATTCAAATAAGTTGCTTTCTTTGATGAGCGAACCTTTCAAAGCTTCAGAAATCTTGTGGGCCACTGCTTGCGCATTGGGGCCAAATCGACTCACTTTACCCAATAGCTGCCAAACATCATCCTTTACTTTGTTGTAGGTATGGCTGGTGGTGATGTCCGTCAAATATTCTTTCAAGGCACCCACATTGGGGTCAATGCTCATGCAGTTGTCATTCAACACAACCAAAATATTGGAGTCGGTAATCCCTCCATGATTCAAGCCTTCAAAAGCCAAACCAGCGGTCATGGCACCATCACCGATCACCGCTACCACATTTCTATTTCTCTCTTCTTTGATTTTGGAGGCCACTGCCATCCCAACGGCTGCAGAAATGGAAGTGGAGCTATGCCCAACACCAAAAGTATCATAAGGACTCTCAGAACGCTTGGGGAAACCCGAGATTCCCTTGTATTTTCGATTGGTGTGAAATTGGTCCCTTCTTCCGGTCAATATTTTATGACCATAGGCTTGATGACCCACATCCCATATCAACTGATCGTACGGCGTATTGTACACATAATGCAAGGCCACGGTCATCTCCACCACACCCAAACTGGCACCAAAGTGACCACCCTTTTCCGAGACAATGTCGACAATGTACTGTCGCAATTCCTGACATACCTGAGGTAAATCTTTTTCTTTGACCTTTTCTTTGAGGTCTTTGGGTTCCGTGATTAGGGATAACAAGGGGCCAGCTTTGTATTCTGTCATGTCGAAAAAGTTCTATTTACCAATAACACAAA
>JBDKGG010000130.1:0-16249 GCA_039798325.1 Bacteroidota bacterium | reverse complement strand
AATGCCCAACGTGATTGGGGATATGCCAAGGATTACGTTGAGTGCATGTGGTTGATGCTTCAACATGAATCGCCTGAGGATTTCGTTATCGCGACGGGCGAAATGCATAGCGTAAGAGAGTTTTGCGAGTTGGCCTTTCACGAAGCCGGAATTCAGCTAAGGTGGGAGGGTAAGGGCATTGATGAAAAGGGAATTCATGCAGCCACCAATGAGGTGATTATCGAAGTGGATCCGAAGTATTTTAGACCCGCAGAGGTCGAGCAATTGTTGGGCAATCCTACAAAGGCCAAGAATCTTTTGGGCTGGAACCCAACCAAGACCAGTTTTAAGGAATTGGTAAAGATTATGGTAAGACATGATTTAATGGCCAATGAGTAGTCGTCTTAGATCATGACTAGAGCGTTAACATGGGTCAAGAATAATTTTTATCTCTTCGGAACAACTGCATTTCCCGGGATACATAAAATAGTCCTGTTGTTTGTGGTAAATACTGTTTATTCTTTGAATGCTACGGCAGACTTTATCAGTGATATTTTTATTTTGTATTTATTGGGTTATCTGACCGTTTTCAACTGGGCCAATTTCATTTTGTCCGATATGTTGAAATTGGCGGAGAGCCAACAGCGCACGTTCTTTGGAAAGATTTTCACGTTGTCACTGATGGTGAATATATCGCTGATTTTATTGGTTTATGTCTTTTTTTCTTGGCATTGGTTAACTGACTTTTTTGGTTTTTCCTTTTTATTGATTGCATGGTCCTATCAGCAACTTTGGAGGCATTATATGATTGCCAAGGTTAGGTACCGCCAACTGTTTTATGCCGATTTTGTTATGCTGTTACTAACGGTTATTTCTATTCTTTTCAGTAATAGCGTTGGCCTTAATTTGTATTTCGTTATGTCTGTGCCGGCATTAGTTGTTCCGATGCTTTTTGACTTTTTGCCATTTTGCTTTCCCAACTTAAAATGGAATTCACGAATTTTTAGTCGAGTGATTAATTACACGCTGATTAACCTAAGTACAGGAGGTGTTCAACTTATTTTTGCTCCATTGAGCCATCAGTTATTGAGTGCAGAGTTCACCAGAATGATTGGTTTTACCAATAACTTGGGTTCAATGGCCTTGCTTTTGCCAAGAGCGTTGGCTTATCAGTACCTTCCTGCTCTGTCCAGTAATATTCGAATGGGATTATTGCATTTCCAAAGTGTATATGTGGAGTTTAGTCGCAAGATTAATTTGCTTGTTTTTGCGATGTTGATTTTAGGAATCGTCTTTGTACCCGTTTTATTTTTTATGATAGGCGAGAGCTCGATCATGGTTGTATTAATTGGATTGGTGGTTTATGTCAATTTGCTTTTGGGACAACTTTCGGTACCCGCTTCAAATGTTTTGGTGGTACAGTCCCAGAGTGGGAGATTGCTTCGGATTAATATCATTTCTTTTTTTGTGATTATTGGCCAAATATGTTGTTTGCTTTTGTTGGATATAGAATCCTCATCGAAAATGCTGGCTATGTTGGCTTTCAGTATATTGGTTGGGCTAATGCGTTATATTTACCTTGTAATGTATTTGAAAAGGACTTTATGATTAACGCAATTTTCTTTTATCGAATAGGTCATTTCTGTGTCCGTTACCGGATTCCATTTGTTCCAATTATTATGAAATTGATTATTCGCTTAATATACAATAGTGCATTGGATTGTAGAACAGTTATCGGTAGAGGAACTTTTTTAGCTTACGGAGGTATCGGTGTCGTTATTCATCAAAGAGCGGTAATTGGAAAATCAGTGACAATCAGTCAGCAAGTAACGATTGGAGGGCGTTCTGGAAAAGAGGGTGTGCCTGTTATTGGCGATCATGTGTTTATTGGTGCAGGTGCAAAAATATTGGGTGATATTACCATTGGTGAGTATGCTATTGTGGGAGCAAATAGTGTTGTATTGCGTGATGTCCCAGCTCACTCCACTGTAGCCGGTGTTCCTGCTAAAATAATTGGTTCGACTGAAAAATATTAATTTCAATATGGCCCAAAAAAACTGGCATCGGTCATTGGCTTTTGTTGTGTTTTTTGTTTGTTTAAAGTTGCTATTTTCTGTTTTGATTAAAGATGATCAAGAAGATGTAGCTAGTCCGTTCAAGTTCATCTATTATTGGTCGGACATTCCTATTTTTTTATTTATCTTTTTGTACTTTCTAACATCGATTAGGAGAATGAGTCAGAGAGTATTTATTAGAATTTTGAAGCTGTTGTTGATTATAGTCTTTTTAATTGGACTAGCGATGTTCACATCATTAAGCAAGGGGATATCGTTGAATACGGTTTTGACCTCTCAATTGAAATTATTCTTGCCAATTTTTTTGCTCATTGTTTTTAATGTTTATCCTTCAGGCACTAAACCGAGTAAAGCGGTCTATTGGATGATTTCATTGGTATTTGTCATCAGTCTGTATGCCTATTTTTTTTTAGAGCCCAGCAGAAACAGAGATGCTTTCTTTTGGCCCATTTACTTCTCTGGGTTACATACGCATGCTTATTGTGTATTTGGGTCTTTTCTCATGCTACATGCGCACGCTGTATTGCATGGAAAGAATGTAAAGACTTCATGGTTTCTAGTATTGCTTTTTCTCTTGATACTAGGATATGGTTATGGTGTAAGGACATCACTCTTTTGTTTGATAGGATATGTTTTGGTCATTAGCTACGAGAAAGGAGTATTGGCTCATATACAGAAGCCAATGGTTAAGTTCTTTCTCGCCATGATTATTATTATCTCCGGCGTCTTGTTTGTTGATGAGTTTAACTTGTTATCGCTCGATGGATTTAGTTCAGGAAGATTGTCGGAGTATTTATCACGAATTGATTTGATAAAAAATAGGGGTTGGCTAGAGAATGCTTTTGGATCTGGAGCGGGATATGATTTAATGTATTCTGATACCTGGTGGTGGGAGGAAAAAGGTTCTCACAATGATTATTTGACTATCTTAATCGAGTTTGGTTTGGTTTATTTGATGGTTTTTGTGTTTTTTCTTTGGCGATTGTTCCATGTTATTCGTGCCAATCATTTTACGACTGCCATTTTTGTTGCTTATTTGTTATCGTCGTTCTTGAGTAACGGATATATGTTTCGTCCAATGGCTGCGTATGTTTTGTTTTTGTCATTAATCAACATCAACGTGCTGTTTGATGTGAGAACGGTTCTGACTCCTGAAAGAGTTTGATTGTTGATTCACCTATTTAGTTCATGATAACTATTGCCAACAGATGATAATGATGAGTGCGGTATGATGTACCTTTGCGTCGTTGTTTAAGTGTTCAATTATCGGCAGTAAAAAATCAATGTCAAACCTCAGTGTCTTGGTCACAACCCCTCGTTTGGATAGCCCCGGCGGGGTATCAGAATTGATGCGACTGTTGGCGTTGAATCAGTCTCAAGATATTGATTATTTTGAAGTACAGTCTGGAGGAACTTTCTTGAAGAAAGTACTTTTTTTCACATTAATCATTCCTCAATTCATAGTCAAAATATTAAAAAAAGATTGCATTCATTTTAATCCTTCCATGAATGCAAATAGTTTTTGGAGAGATGGTTTCTTGTTGATCATAGCGAAAATTTTATCCAAGCGCACAGTTGTTTACTGGCATGGTTGGGATAAAAAATTTTCCGCCAAATTGTACAAAATTAGGCTGCTGAATTATTTTTTTAAGCTTTCCTTCCAGCGATCAAGTGCTACATTGGTATTGGGTCAAGTTTTTAAAGATGAACTAGTATCTCTTGGAGTTGATGATTCCACTATTCAAATAATTGGAAATGCAGCTGCAATTCCGGATGTATCCTTGAGAACCAGAGAATTGGATCCTTTGAGGGTATTGTTTCTTTCTCGAATAGAACCCGGTAAGGGTTTGGATTTGGTTATAAGAACTATTGCTGAATTGCAACTGATATTACCTGTTCATTTATCTGTAGCGGGTGACGGTACTTTGATGGATCAGATGAAATCTTTGAGTAAGGAGATGTTGTTGAATGATGTACGGTTTCATGGTCATGTCAAAGGCAAAGAAAAAACAGAATTGCTACTCAACAGTCACTTGCTTTTTCAACCGTCATCATCAGAAGGGATGCCTTTGTCTATGATTGAATCCATGTTTTTTGAGTTACTCATTGCGGCAAAACCTGTGGGGGGAATTCCTGATTGGGTTAGCCAAGATCACGCGATTTTGCTCAATCATGATGATCCAAAGTTATGGGCAAATGCCATTGCTAGTCGTTTTCACGATAAAACAAAATGGGAAGAAGATGTTGTGTTTCAATGTCGTTTTGCACATCAACATTTGTCCCCTGCATCACTTCGCGAACGTCTTTTCACCATCTATCAATTATGAAGGATTTGAGTTCAGTTTTGCATTCATTTAAGGCTCTTGAAAAATTTTGTACTGATGAGCAATTCAAAGGCCATGATCCTTATGATGGTTTAAATAGCAAGTTGTTTCAGACTATCCCTTTCTTAAAAAAAAGTCGTTTTTTTCGATTGGCTTGGATTCAATTGTTTAAGCGATTGCCTGTCAACTTAAGGTCTTTGGTGGGGATTGATAAATTGCACAACAGCAAGGGCATTGCCTTATTCTTATCGGGTTACTGCAGGCTGTATCATCAGAATCCAAGCGATGAATCGATGAATAAGGTAGTTGATTTGGCTGATCAACTCGTTGATATGAGAAATAAGGATTTTAGTGGTTCATGCTGGGGTTATCCTTTCGATTGGCAGGCTAGGGCGTTTTTTCAGCCCAAGAATACCCCAACAGTTGTGGCCACTACATATGCTGCTTGCGCGTTATTGGATGCTTATTACATCACCCTTAATGGAAGTTACTTGCAGCACGCCAGAAGTGCATGTGATTTTGTGCTAAAGGATCTGAATCGGACAAAAGGGGAGGGCGATTCTTTTGCATTTTCCTATTCTCCATTGGATTCAAGTGTTGTTTATAATGCATCGTTGCTGGGAAGTCGATTATTGTCTAGGGTATATGCTCACACCCAAGAGGAAGAACTGAAGATTGCAGCGCGTCAATCTGTTGTGTTTTGTTGCAATAAGCAGAAGGATGATGGCTCGTGGGCCTATGGAGATTATTCTTTCCATCAGTGGGTGGATAATTTTCACACCGGTTTTAATTTGGAATGCCTGAGTAATTATGCTGCAAATTGTTCAGATTCGCAGTTTGATGTTTTTATTCAGAAAGGATTAGACTATTATGTCCAGAATTTCTTTTCACCAGAAGGGATTTCTAAATATTACAATGATTCCATTTATCCCGTTGATATTCATGCACCCGCTCAGTTGGTGGTGACCATTGATCGATTGAATCGTTGGGACGAATATGGAGATTTGGTTGATCGAGTGATGCGTTGGACCATTGCGAATATGCAAACTGAGCAGGGATATTTCATTTACCAGAAGAAAAAATACTGGTCTTCAACAATACCATACATGCGTTGGGGACAAGCTTGGATGTTTTTAGCTTTTTCAATATATCTTTCAAACAGAAATGATAAAGAGAATTGACATTTTGGGGTTGCCTATTGATGTACTGACTATGCAAGATACCTTGCAATTGATTCGGACCTCGATTATCGAAAGAAACCCCATTCAGCATATAGTAGTAAACGCAGCCAAAATGGTTCATGCTCAACATGATCCTGAATTGCGGCAATCCATTTTAGAAAGTGATATTATTAATGCAGATGGGCAGGCGGTTGTGTGGGCTTCACGTTTTTTAGGTAAACCGCTGCCTGAGAGGGTGGCTGGGATTGATTTAATGGAGAACCTGGTAAAAATGGCAGCTCAGAATCAATTTAAAATTTTCTTTTTGGGGGCCAAACACGATGTGGTTGAGTCCGTTGTTCTTAAATACAAAAATCAATATGGTGAAGGCATCATTGCAGGTTTTCGGGATGGTTATTTCCAAGAGCAAGAGGAAGTAAATATTGCTCAATTTATTGCTAATTCTCAAGCTGATATTTTGTTCGTAGCAATGACCTCTCCCAAAAAGGAGGTTTTCTTGAACCGTTATAAGGAAATTTTAAAGACGCCTTTTATTATGGGCGTAGGTGGAAGTTTTGATGTTGTTTCAGGTAAGGTTCAACGGGCTCCAATCTGGATGCAGAAATCGGGGTTAGAGTGGTTTTATAGAGTAATGCAGGAACCAAGAAGAATGTGGAGACGGTATTTGGTAACCAATACACTTTTTGTTTGGTATGTCGTAAAGGCTAAGTTTAATTTGTTGAAATGAGTGGATTGAAATTAACCATCGTCGCCGGTGCCCGTCCCAATTTTATGAAGGTGGCGCCCATTATCCATGCTATTCAGCGTCGACAATTGAAGGGGGAGCCGGTGGATTTTCGGCTGGTACATACGGGTCAACATTATGACGCCCTGATGTCAGGCGCTTTCTTTGAACAGTTGGGCATTCCGCATCCTGATGTTAACCTGGAGTCAGGTGGTGGATCTCAGGCAGAGCAGACCGCTTCCATCATGGAGAAATTTGAGCGTGAGTTGTTGTCACATCCAACCGATTGTGTGCTTGTAGTGGGTGATGTCACTTCTACCATGGCCTGCACCTTAGCAGCAGTCAAGTTGAACATAAAAGTCGCTCATGTCGAAGCTGGCATCCGCTCCTTTGATAGAACGATGCCAGAAGAAGTTAATCGCATCGTTGTGGATAGCATTTGCGATTTGTATTATACAACAACGGAAGAGGCTTCGGATCAGCTGAGGAGAGAAGGTGTTTCTGCAGATCAGATTGTTTTTGTCGGAAATACCATGATTGACACGTTGGTGGCCAATTTGGATCGCTTGGTTCAACCAGAATGGTGGGGAGATTTCCAACTGAGTCAACAAGGTTATTTGTTATTGACCATGCATCGCCCATCCAATGTGGATTATCCCCAATTGTTTCAAGAGAAAATCAACTTGATGGCCAATCAAGTTAGTCCTTTACCCATCGTTTTTCCTGTTCATCCCAGAACTCAAAAAAACATGGCCGCAGCAGGTATTCAAATGCCTGACAATATTTTGGTCACTGCACCCCTCGGATATTTGGAGTTTATGTACTTGCTGAAAAACGCAAAAGGCATAGTAACGGATTCTGGAGGTGTCACAGAAGAGGCAACTTTTTTAGGTGTTCCCTGCATGACATTGAGAACAACGACAGAACGTCCGGAAACTTGCGCCATTGGTACCAATTTGCTGATCGGAGAAGATATGGACTTGTTGACCCAATCGTTGAAGGAATTGCTTGATGGAAATTGGAAAGAATCAACCATACCACATTTGTGGGATGGCCATGCTGCAGAACGCATCTTAGCGGATTTAATCTCACGTTCGATACTTTGATTTGATCTAAACTTTCCTCATCTTTGCCCGTGATGAGTGGAGCCAAATTTGGTTATTCTAAGTACCTGCCCTTGATTGGTGTTGCCGCAGATTTGTTGGTGGTGAATGTCGTTTTTTTTGTCTCCCATTTTTTTCGTTTTGGAAATGCACAATGGTGGCCAGATGAGAACGATTCAGAGCTGTGGTTTTTGGTCAATTTTATTTGGGTGGTGATAGCCTTTTATCACAAGGCCTATACTTTTTTTCGCGGTGAGTCTTTTGAAGAGATGTTCAGGAAATTGACCGGTTACCATTTCATCTATGCCGCTACGGTTTTTTTGTTTTTGTTTACATTGAATCTGGACAAAATCGCTAGGCTTTGGGTATTGTATTATATGCTAACGAGCTTCGTTGTTTTTATTCTCATTCGATGGTTGTTTCAAACGTTTTTTTCTTGGTATCGTTCCAAGGGATATAATTTCAGAAATGTGGTTTTGGTGGGCGATGACAGCTCAGCACAGTATATTTTTAAGAATATGCGGGATGATATTACCCTCGGATTTAGGGTTTTGGGTTTTTTTAATGAGGATTTGACCAAAAGCGAAAAGCCCTTGGTCGATATGGGCTGCAAGGATTTGGGAAACATCGGCGATTTGAAACAATACCTGATGAGCAATGACGTCCACGAGGTGTATTGGCAATTGACACCAGGCGAGCATCCACTTTTGAAGGAAATTGTTCAGTATTGCGAGAACCATTTGATCCGTGTAAAATTCATCCCGTATTTCGGGTCTACTTTGTTGGGACGCAAACCCATCATCGATATGTTTCGTTTATTGCCTTTGGTTAGTTTGCGCCGAGAACCATTGCAAAATCCATGGAACCGTGCTTTGAAGCGATTGTTCGATATCCTCTTTTCATTGATGGTTTTGTTGTGTTTGATGCCCATTCTATTTCCATTGATTGCATTGCTTATAAAATTGGGTTCGCGTGGTCCCGTATTTTTTAAGCAATTGAGAACTGGAGAGGATGGTCGATCTTTTTGGTGTTATAAGTTTAGGACCATGCAAGTCAATGAAGATGCAGATGCCATGCAAGCCATCAAGAATGATCCGCGACTGACCAAGATTGGAGGGCTTTTACGCCGATCCAATGCAGACGAGCTGCCCCAGTTTTGGAATGTTTTGAAAGGAGAAATGTCTGTAGTTGGTCCTAGGCCGCATATGTTGAAGCATACCGAGGAGTACAGCCAACGTGTCAGTAAATTTTTGGTTCGACACTTAGCGAAACCAGGAATAACAGGTTGGGCGCAGGTCAATGGATTGCGCGGGGAGACCAAAGAATTAATTCAAATGGAACAGCGAGTAGAGGCAGATATTTGGTACGTTGAGAACTGGTCCCTCACGTTGGACATTCGTATCGTGTTTAAAACGATATGGAATATGATAAGAGGCGAGGAAAAAGCCTATTGATTCTCCTTGATGATCTTGACATGTGAGAGCTTTCCATTCGTTTCAAGAATGAAATGATAGACGCCAGGTGCCAATTCGGACACATTCATGGTCTTCACGTTTTTGTCTATTCGGATGACTTGCCCGAAAGCATTGACCAAGGTCGTTTTTTCATAAACGCGATCCAGTTGAATTACGTCTTTGGCAGGGTTGGGGAAAATGGTAGGCAAATCATGCGTGATGACAGAAGACGTGCCGCAAGCAGCCTCGCATTCTTGCATCAAGTCATAGAAATAACCGGCGTAATCCAAACCGTCGCTCCCTACGCTGCTGCAGCCGCTTAAGGATACACATCCAGAGTCGGTGGCTGCAATACCTAGGAACATGTCACATTTACCGAACGTGATTCCATTGGGTATGGGGTTGCAAAATGCATGGCAAGGACCTGGCATATACCCAGATACCCCGTTGTAATAGATGGCAACACATTCATTGAGATAAGTAACTTCATCGCAGCCACAGACGGGAACATAATCTCCGATGCAATCTACTGCAAAATTGATCAAGCTGTCCACAATGCAGGGCAATGGGAATGCTGTATCCTGAGCGCAAATGGAGACACATTCCCACATGCTATTATAAAAGTATCCGGCATAGTCCATGCCGTCACTCCCGATAGAACTACACCCCGAAATGGATACGCAACCGCTGTCCGTCATGGCTATACCCAGCGGCATGGCACAAAGACCAAAACTAATTCCAGCAGGAAGCGTTAGGCATGCCGTTGTGTCCACAATCGGACATTCACCATCTGTCCAAGAAGTTATTCCACCATAATAAGTGGCTTCACAATCATTTCCGTAGGTTACTCCATCACATCCACAAACAGGCATCCAAACCATAGGGCAGCCCATGTTAATATCAATCAAAGACGGGTCGATGCATCCCGTTCCACCTTGACATTCTCCATCGGACCAAGAGGTAACTCCACCTCCATTGACGGCCTCACAATCATTGCTGTAGGTGTTGCCATCGCAACCACAGACGGGCATCCAAATCATGGGGCAGATGGCATCGGGATTGATGAGGGTTGAGTCAATGCAATTTTCCTGAGCAGGAACTAGACTGGGCAGGATAATCAATATCAATAGAATGAAATTACGCATGGGGTTGTTTTATTGTTTAAGACATTTTTATTAATCAATGAGTTGTATGATCTAAAATAAAAAAGGCTGTTGATACAGCCTTTTCATATTTAGTCTTCTTCACCGTCGTCATCATTATCATCACCGTCGTTGTTGTCGTCGTTGTCATCGTCATCATCATCGTCATCGTCATCGTCTGAATCCGAATCCCCTTTGAAATTATCAAAATCTCCGACGGGCATTCCTGCTGGATCATGGTTGTCTTCATCACCAGCTACTTCCATGTTTTTGTCAATTTTAAACAAATAGATGGTGTCTTCCGTTCTAATTTCAAGGGCTTTGATGAACTCACCTTTTGGAGTTGTAAAAGAAACCAAATTCTCATTTTCAAATCCGTTGGGATAGAACTGAGCAATGAGGTCGGCGTGCTCTTGTGAAATGTTCTTGTAATCTTTGATAATGCGCTTCATATACCTATTCTAACAAACTTTATTATTGATTTAATAACCATGCAAAGATTAACGGAGCCACGATGGTTGCGTCACTCTCAATGACAAACTTAGGTGTATGGATATCCAATTTTCCCCAAGTAATTTTTTCGTTGGGTACAGCGCCAGAATATGATCCATAACTAGTTGTACTGTCAGAAATCTGACAGAAATAAGACCAAAATGGAACATCATGCATTTCCATATCTTGGTACAACATGGGAACGACACAAATGGGGAAATCACCAGCTATACCGCCACCGATTTGAAAGAAACCAATTCCTTTTCCAGAACAGTTTTGGGTGTACCAATTGGCCAACCACATCATGTACTCAATACCACTTTTCATTGTGGTTGGTTTGATTTCACCTTTGATACAATAGCTGGCAAAAATATTACCCATGGTACTGTCTTCCCATCCTGGAACAACAATCGGAAGGTTGCGCTCTGCAGCTGCAATCATCCAAGAGTTCTTGGGATCGATTTGATAATATTGTTCTAAAACACCACTCATGATCATCTTGTACATGAACTCATGAGGAAAATACCTTTCTCCTTTGTCATCCGCATCTTTCCACAAGGCATGTATGTGCTTTTGCAATCTGCGGAAGGCTTCTTCTTCTGGGATGCATGTATCGGTAACGCGGTTTAAACCTTGCTCCAAAAGATTCCATTCATCTTGGGGTGTTAAATCACGGTAGTTGGGAACGCGACGGTAATGGTCATGGGCCACTAAATTCATCAAATCCTCTTCTAAGTTGGCTCCTGTGCAAGAGATGATGTCTACTTTTCCTTGGCGAATCATTTCAGCAAGGCTGATGCCTAGTTCGGCAGTTGACATGGCACCTGCCAAGGTAATCATCATTTTCCCACCTTCGGTGAGGTGGGCTTCGTAGCCCTTGGCTGCATCCACAACAGTTGCTGCATTGAAGTGCAGATACTGCGATTCCATAAAGTCTCGGATGCCAGTGAATTTACTCATTTCGTTTTTGATTTGATCGTTTGAATTTCTGCGCAAATATGGACACGTTAATGTAAACTCAAAAAAAACTTTGATGAATTTTCAAAAAAAAAATGTGCAATGAAAATTGTCCTTTATCGATGATTGATTAAGGTCACCAATTTTCGCTTCAAGATTCGTTTGATTTGAATATCGACCTCCTTGTTCAATGGGTCTTTCAAGATGTAATGCACTTTGCAATCAACCGCATCTACCTTGATCAAAACCGTTTTCACAGAGAATGTTTCTTCCATGATTTCATCATGAAAGGAAGCAATCTCTTTCCAAAGTGTCTCTTCCAATTCGGTAATATCGGAGACTACATAGGGATTGATTTGAAAGTCGATGTACGATTTTTTTAAATCGCGTCGGGTGTAATTGATGATTTCCTCACTGAAGACTTTGTTGTTGGGGATGTAAATGATGTCATCGTCCTCACTTAACAAATGGACATTGGTTAAAGTAATATCTAGGATTTTCCCTTTGGAATGACCAATGGCGACTTGGTCTCCAATATTCACCAGTTTGGTAAATGTGATGTACATGCCATTGATGACGTTGGAGATATAGTCTTTGGTCATCACCACCAATGCGGCTGCCAAAAGGGATAGGGTGGTGAGGGCCTCTTTAATGGATATATTGAGCAAAGACATGACAATGGCCGTCATCAACACGCCATATATGATCTTTGAAATGTGGTTGATTCCAATGGTGAAATTGTCTTTTTTCCTTTTGGGATTGTCCGGTTTGTAGGTAAGCAAGATGACTTGCTTGCTGGCTTCCACAATGAGGAATCCAACCATCACCCTGAAAAGGGTATGCTCAAACAGTTCTGGAATGTGGATGTAACCGGTAAGCTGAGTATAAGCGGGCTTGAGCAACAATAGAATGCCCAAGCTCGTCACGTAAAGGATTAATTTGAAAAAATGATTTCTTTGCATCAATCGTAATATCCTAAAATTTCCAATACTTCTTTGGGTCTTTGCTCATGGCTAAACTCTCTGTACTTCAGTTTTCCTTTTGCGTCTTTTTCAATTAAAATGTGGCGCGGTGATGGAACCAAACAATGATGGATACCGCCAAAACCACCCAAAGTTTCTTGATAGGCACCTGTGTTGAAGAAGCCGATGTACTGATCTTGATCAGGGTAAAACTTGGGCATATAGATGGCATTGACATGTTGCTCTGAATTGTAATAGTCATCGCTATCACAAGTCAATCCACCCAAAAATACCCGCTCATAATTTTCTTTCCAATTGTTCAATGGGAGCATGATGAAACGGCGATTGATGGCCCAGGTGTCTGGCAATGTTGTCATAAAAGACGAATCAATCATGTTCCATTTTTCACGGTCGTTTTGATCCTTCTGATGGAGGATTTTGAACAAGGCCCCCCCTGATTCACCAACGGTAAATGATCCGAACTCCGTGTAAATGTGCGGCACCGGGATTTCCGCATACTCGCAGGCTTGCTTAACTTGATTGAGTATTTCGGTGACCATGTACTGGTAATCAAACTCAAATGCCAATGAGGTTTTAATGGGAAACCCTCCGCCAATATTCAAACTGTCTAGGGATGGGCAAACTTGTTTCAATTCACAGTATACCTTGAGACATTTGTTCAATTCATTCCAGTAATACGCGGTGTCTTTGATTCCGCTGTTGATGAAGAAATGGAGCATTTTCAATTCCAATTTCTCATCATCGGCCAAATATTTTTGATAGAATTTTTTGACGTACTTGTAGCCGATGCCCAGACGCGAGGTGTAAAACTCAAATTTGGGTTCTTCTTCAGAAGCAATGCGGACACCCACTTTTAATGGAACTTCAGAGCGCTGTTTGAATTTTTCGAGCTCATAACTGTTGTCAATGACAGGCATGATGTTCTCATAGCCGTCTGCCCTTAAGTCCAAAATGCGATCAACGTATTCTTCCTTTTTAAAACCATTGCAAATGATCCATTGGGACTTCTGCAGTTTTTTCATGGTGGCCAATCGCTTGATCAAATCAATGTCATAGGCTGATGATGTCTCCAGATGAACGTTGTTCTTTAATACCTCTTCCAATACATGGCGGAAATGCGAACTTTTGGTGCAATAACAATAGTGGTATTCCCCCTCGTAGTTCAGCTCAGTACGTGCATTGTTGAACCACTTTTTGGCCCTTTGAATGTTTTCAGAAATCTTGGGTAAATAGGTGAACTTTAGCGGAGTGCCATATTTCTTTACCAGATCCATCAACGGGATGTTGTGAAACTCCAATTGTTCGTTTTCTAAACGAAACTCTTCTTGCGGCCAGTTGAACTGCTGTTCAACAAAGTCAATGTACTTTGTCTTCATCTCAAAATTAGGTATGGCGAAAATAGGGTATTTTGAAATTTACAAATGAAAAAAAAGGACAAGAATGGCGGTTGATTATCTTCGTGGTCCATGGGTAGAAGTTCAAAACGCGGATTGGATCCTGGTTCGCTCGTTTACATTGGCGCAGAGCGCCATCGCGCACCGGAAATAGTGGTGTATCACTATGATCAAACGGGTTGCATTAAAGAGCAATGGGATGCAGCATTTGAATGGGCTCATTTTCAATTGAAAAAGGAAAAGGCCTGGATTACCGTGGACGGCATTCATGATGCGCATTTGATTGGTGCAATAGGTCATCATTTTAAAATTGATCAATTGACATTGGAGGATGTAATGAATACCCATTCTCGACCCAAGCTAGAAGTCAATGATCATTATTATTTCGCCTGCTTAAAGGCTTTGGATATTCAGCCAGAATTTCCATTGGCTATGGAGCAGTTCTCTTTGTTGATTTTGGACAATGTGGTTGTCGCATTTCAGGAACAGAACGGAGATTCGTTTCATATTTTGCGTCAGAAATTGGAGTCTGGTGTTGGAAAAATTCGTCAGTCCAATAGTTTCTATTTGGCTTATCTGATGTTGGATACTTTGGTGGATGATTATTTGTTGGCAACCGAAAATTTATCCAAGCGCATTGAGTTGATTGAGAGCATGCTGACCAAGCAAATTCAGCAGCAACAGCTCAAATCCTTGCTCAAGATTAGAAGAGAATTGTTTGATTTTAAGATGGCCACGGACCCCACCAAAGAGATCACGGGGTTGTTGAGTAAGGACAAGGAAACCGGAATTCGAAAGTATTTTATTGATTTGCATGACCACATGCTTTTTGTCGCTGACCAAATTCAATTCCAACGCGAGATTGTTTCCAATAGTTTGGATTTGTATCATGCCTTGTCATCCGACAAGACCAATCAAGTGATGCGTTTATTGACCATCATCACTACGATTTTTGTTCCTTTGACCTTTATCGTTGGCGTGTATGGGATGAACTTTGAGAATATGCCGGAGTTGAAATGGACCAATGGATACTATTTGACCTGGGCCGTTATGGCCATCATCACGTTGCTTCAATTGCGGTGGTTCAGAAAGAACCGATGGATTTAATGTGACTTATTTCCCAAATACGCTTCAAAACCATTTTGGATTTTGATGACACTCACGTGCTCTTTGAGATTGGTGGAAAGAGTGAGCCCTACGACATTGGCAAAAATGGGGAAGGTGCGGTGTTCGCGATTGACCAATGTGGCTACGGTTATCCGAACGGGATCTGCCGCAAGTATGAAGTGAGCGGCATGGAGCAATGTCAATCCTGAGTTGATGACGTCATCAACCAATACAACAGATTTTTTCTTTAAATGATTGATTTCTCCGCTGAATTGAAAGGTAGAATTGCTTTTGCCCTTTTCCATCTGGATGCTTTCCAACCTACAGACCATGCCTGAATGGGCTTTGAAGTATTGAAACAGGGTTTGAGCAATCTCAAACCCTGTTTCCTTAATTCCGATAAAAATCACTTCATGTTGTGTACCATAGTGCATCTCAATCAACTCTTGAGACATGCGCAATAGCTTTTGATCAACTTGCTGCGCACTAAGGATGAGTGACTTTTCCATTGTATTGTATTACAAATGTATCACCTCGCCGTAGGCTGCTGCAGCCGCTTCCATGATGGCTTCGCTCATCGTAGGATGAGGATGGACCGTCTTGATGATGGTCTCTCCAGTGGCTTCCAATTTGCGCAATGCTACACACTCCGCAATCATTTCAGTCACATTGGCACCAATCAAATGGGCTCCTAGCAATTCGCCATACTTGGCATCAAAAATCAATTTCACAAATCCATCTTTGGTTCCACCTGCAGAGGCTTTTCCTGAAGCGCTGAAGGGGAATTTTCCAATTTTCAATTCGTAACCGGCTGCTTTGGCGGCCTTTTCTGTGTATCCAACGCTGGCAATCTCAGGACTGCAATACGTACAACCAGGAATATTGTTGTAATCCAAGGCCTCAGGATGATGTCCTGCAATTTTTTCTACGCATATGATTCCTTCTGCTGAAGCGACGTGCGCCAAGGCTTGACCAGGAACGCAGTCCCCAATGGCATAGTACCCGGGTATATTGGTTTGGTAGTATTTATCTACAACAATTTTTCCTTTATCTGTAACGATTCCTACTTGCTCCAGACCGATGTTTTCAATGTTGGCTACAACACCGACAGCACTCAAAACGATATCCGCTTCGATGATTTGTTCACCTTCTGCTGTTTTGACTTTCACTTTGCACCCTTTACCTGCGGTATCAACACCAGTAACTTCGGCATTGTTCAATATGTCAATTCCTTTTGATTTGAAAGTCTTGGCCAAGGCTTTAGAAACATCTTCATCTTCTACAGGAACAATATTGGGCATGTACTCTACAATGGTTACTTTGGTACCCATGGT
>JBDKGG010000129.1:0-10365 GCA_039798325.1 Bacteroidota bacterium | reverse complement strand
GGTCAGTATGAAGACGAAGATAGCATTAAAAAAAACAATTAAGGCCATTTTTTTTAGGAAGGGATCCAACTTAAAAGGCTCTTGAATTTTAGCCACTGCACGGATAAACAAAATGGGAATAATAAAAAGAAGCAAACCCAAAGTGGAGATTTGAAACCAAAAAGCAACGAGTGCAGCAAAACCTGTCAACAATAATCCGTACAAATACCACTTGGATCTTTTCCATCCCAATCTCAGCGCAACCGTGATTTTACCTGCTTTCGCATCATCGTCGATGTCACGCATGTTGTTCAAGTGCAAAACGCAAACGGACATCGACCCCATGAAGACCGCCAACAACCAAGAATCTTTTGTGATTGTTTGAAATAAAATGTAGTGCATCCCAATGACACTCAAAAGACCAAAAAACAGGAATACCGATAAATCTCCCAAGCCAATGTAACCATAAGGTTTTGGTCCTGCTGTGTAGGCATAAGCTGCTACAATTCCGGCCACACCAAAAGCAAGGAACATCCAGAAGTCGGTATAGCGCTGATTGAGCCACAAAGCTTGATACAGAAACAGAACACCAACCAACAAGGTGGTTGCTGCCAACAACACAACACCCTTTTTCATTTGGTTTGCTGAGATGCTGCCTGATTGCACTGCCCTTGAAGGACCGGCCAAACGCACTTGGTCTGCACCGTTCTCAAAATCGCCTAAATCATTGGCCCAATTGGAGAGAATTTGTAATAAAAAGGCGGTCAATAATCCCAGGGTCAATGACCACACGTTTAAAGGCACAGCATCCATTTGCACAGCACCAAAGAGAATACCCGACGCTGCCAATGGCAGAGTCCTTAACCTAGAGGCTGAAATCCAAGGGCCGATGCGCATCAAGGAAATTTTGGAAATTGCTGAAAATCGGGATCACGCTTTTCCAGGAATGCTTTCTTTCCTTCTTGTGCTTCTTGTGTCAAATAATACAACAAGGTGGCGTCTCCTGCAAACTCCATCAATCCTCTTTGCCCATCCAATTCTGCGTTCAATCCACGTTTGATCATTCTGATGGCCAATGGGCTACGTTTCATGATGGTCTTACACCACTGAATGGTGGTTTCTTCGAGATCTGCAAGGGGAACAACTTTGTTGACCATGCCCATGTCGCATGCTTCTTGGGCAGTATATTGTTCACACAAAAACCATATCTCACGGGCTTTCTTTTGTCCCACATGGCGCGCCAAATAATTGGATCCAAATCCTGCATCAAAAGAGCCCACTTTGGGGCCAGTTTGTCCGAATCGAGCATTGTCTGATGCAATGGTCAAATCACACACCACATGCAAAACATGGCCGCCGCCAATGGCATAACCATTGACCATGGCAATGACGGGCTTTGGAATTTCTCTGATGCGTTTGTGCAAATCCAAAACATTAAGACGAGGAACCCCGTTATCATCTACATAACCGCCTACTCCTTTTACGTTTTGGTCGCCTCCGCTACAAAATGCCTTTTCTCCAATACCCGTTAATATGATGACTGCGATGTCTTGACGCTCTCGGCAAATGTCCATGGCATCTATCATCTCGACATTGGTTTGAGGACGAAAGGCGTTGTACACTTCTGGACGATTGATGGTGATTTTTGCAATCCCATCGTACCACTGGAATAAAATATCAGTATATTCCTTAATCGTTTTCCACTCTCTCATTGTATTGCTTAAAATATTCAAAGAACAAATCTAATTCAATTGGGTTCAAATGCCCCGGAGTTTTCACCACCAAAATTTGTTCGCTGTTGTTTTCGAAGAAATTCACCAATTCTCTGCATGTGGGTTCTTGGACTTCCCTTGCGGTTAATCCCCAACCGCTCACCCATTGGACAATATCACGTCGGTGAGGAGTTTCAAAAAAGCGCGGGACGGAAGGTTCGTTTTTTGCGCCTTCGATTATTTTGAATATACCTCCTCCACCATTGTCGACAACAATAACCTTTAGATGCTCGGGCCATGGCGCATGCCATAATCCATTGGCATCGTATAGGAAGGACAAGTCGCCTGAAACAAAAACCATTGGTCCAGGAAAAACCGTTGCGGCACCCATGGCGGTGCTTGTTGAACCATCGATTCCACTGACGCCTCTGTTACCAAAAAAACGCAAATCGCGGCGCTGCTCAAACAATTGAATGTAACGTACAATAGAACTGTTGCCCATTTGAATTTGCGCCCCTCTGGGCCAAGCTGAGGAGAGATTGAAAAAAAACTGAATGTCCGAATATGGTCTGGATTGAAAATAGGCAACGAGCTCCGCATGAGATGGAATGGCCCGTTGATGATTGTTTCCTTGGGCACTAGAGAAGGTCATCTTCTTAGACCACTGGGATAAAAATTCTCTAACGGAACATTGAAAAACAATGGGATTTAGCCGATAGGTATCGATTGGGGTCAACTGCCATTGAACAGACCAATGGGCCTTTGCCTTGGATTTGATCAATGCCTTTATTTTTCGAGAAATGATATTGTGTCCTAGAGAAATGACCACATCCCAATTCAACGCATCGAGTTGAGCAGGGGTGAGCGCCATGATCCATCGATCAATACAATCAATGGCTCCAAGGGCATGGGCATTGCTATGGGTTTCTGTCAACACCAAAACATTGGGCATCTGGACCATTTTTTCAATCCAGGGTGCTATTTGCTCATCATTGTTCTGCCCCACCAAAACCAAATAATTCTGGTTATGCCTAAATTCAAGCTGGATCTCAGAATAATGGATTGACCCCTGCTCTGTTGTCATTTGTGTCAACGGATGCAAGGCGTCACTCTCCAAATATAAAGGCTCTTTGAAAGGAACATTCAAATGAACAGGACCTAATGGGAACATCATGGATTGATCCAGCGCGTTGGCGATGGATTGATGATTCAAAGCAATCGATTCTGCTGATGTTGTTTCTTCCAAGAGAGAACATTGATGCTTGATGAAATTGGCATAAATACCCACTTGATCAATGCATTGACCCTCACTTTGATTGATGCTTTCAGCTGGACGATCTGCCGTAATCACCACCAAAGGAATTTCTTGATAAAAAGCCTCTGCAATGGCTGGGGCGTAGTTCAAAGGAGCGGTGCCTGACGTGCAAATCAAAACAACAGGTTGCTTTAACTGCTGTGCCATGCCCAATGCGAAGAAGCCGGCACTGCGTTCGTCTACTTTCACATGAACCTCAAATTGCTCGTTTCCATCCAATGCGATGGCAAAAGGTGCATTTCTCGAGCCAGGAGAATAAACGATGTGCCGAATGCCGCGTTCTTGCAATAAAAACAATATGGATTGAACCGCGGTCTTATTGGATACTCTCATTGGGGTCAAAGATAAAGGCGTTCTGCTTCATCACCGTCTCATTCCACTCGGAATCCGCTCGACTATCGGGCATGATTCCTCCACCTACAAAACCCCAAGCTCCACGGTTGGACCAATGCATGCAACGCAAGAGCACAATGGCAAATGACTCGTCACCATTTTTAACATGAATGATTCCTCCATACAAACCACGATGATAACCTTCGTTTTCCACCAGCCAATCCATCACCGGTTTCACCGGCATTCCGGCCAATGCAGGTGTAGGAGATAAGGCATGAAACAACGCCCCCTCTTCACCTTGATATTGCCCCGTAATCTTGGTTTGTAAATGCCGAACTGTCTTATAGTACAACTCGTTTCTTGGCATACTCTGAATATGATCTACCCCATTGCTGTGCAAAGTTTCGACAATCATGTCCCTAACGACCTCGTGTTCCTTGATCTCCTTTTCACCCCATTGACCCAATGAATCAGCGGACAAGGTTCCTGCCAGGGCCATGGTTTCAATGACCTGTCCTTTTTTCTTGATTAACAGTTCGGGACTTGCCGCCAACCATTTTCCCCAAACGGGATGATTAAAAACAATCAAATAGGCCTCTGGAAAACGTTGGTGCAATGCCAAGACGTATTGCTCATTCAAGTCTATTGTTTTGGGCACTTCGAAACATCTACTGGTGACAATTTTTTTCCAATGCTCTCGCTCCATTGCCAGCTTGGCCTTATCCACCAATTGGATGTACTCCTGTTGATTGAGGCATTTCCCACCCACCTTTCCTGGCGTGGCTTTGGGATGAAAGGGCAGCACGTCATTGTTCGCATTCCAATTACCGGACAAGACCTTGTCTCCCATTGAATGCGGTAATGTGATGTGGTAACCGAAAGACTCTCCTGAGATGATTTTGGCTAAGCTAAGATTCATTTGGCAACCTTAATCATGGTGGTCAATTTGGCCGTGGCAATCAAATCACCTTCCTCATCAACAATCTCTACTGCCCAGACATGTAGGCTTCTTCCAATTTTAATGGGCTTAGCAATACCTGTTACCCACCCATGACGTTTGGATTTCAGATGGGTGATGTTCAGGTCCACACCAACAGCAATGCTGTTGTTTTCTTTGGCAATGAGATAAGAGCCGACACTGGCCACTGTCTCTGCCAATGCTGCACTGGCTCCACCATGTAAAATGCCATAAGGCTGATGTGTCCTGGCATCGACAGGCATTTTTGCTGTAACGCAATCTTTGGACATTTCCAACATCTCGATGCCCAAAGCGCCCAACAAGGTGGTTTGCTTCCAATTTTCTAACTCCTGTTCCGTCATGGTATTCGTCGTTTCAACTTTGAAAATGCAATTTTATTCTAATTTAGCCAGCAATGGTGAAAAAACACATCTTGATTTTGAATTGGCAATTTCCGCCCAATCGGGGTATTGGGGGAAGAAGATGTGCCAAACTCGCTCAAGAGTGGAAGGCCATGGGGCACGAGATTACCGTAATCACCCAACAACCAACAACTCCATCCAGCGAACCCAATCAATGGATTCAACCGGAAACGCAAAAGGCCTTTGAATATCGATTTGTTGCAGCAACCAACCGTTTCAATGCGTTGTATTTCCAATCAGGATTGGTGAATGCCCTGCTTTTAAGATTAGGAAAAATCTACCATCGCATTTTCACCAAAGGCAATCCCATTGATGATACCCGATTTGCATCCAGATCCATTATGCAGGCATTGGAAGAAACCCATCATCAAAAAAAAATAGATCTGCTGTTTGTGAGTAGTGCGCCATTTAGCTTGAGTCTTTATGCTTGTCGATTTAAGCAACAACACCCAGAAATTTTGGTTTGGTGCGACTTCCGAGATCCTTGGAAAAATGCCATCAACTATGGCCTTCAAATGCTCAGCACTCGACAACGAGAAGATGAACATTCATTCCAAAGAGAAGTCGGAATACTGGCCGATTATGTGTCTGCACCCTATGAGGAAATCTTGGATGAGTTTGAAATGGAATTGGGTACCAATAAAAAAGTCTTGATTCCGCATTTTACAGACCGAGAGGTTATTGACACCCCTTGTGCTTTCAACAATCAACAACCGGTACTTACCTATGCCGGCAATTGGTACGAGGGTGCTATGACTTATGTCGAGGAAACATTTGGTGCTTTGAATAAATTGAATGAACAGGATCAACCCATTATTCAATTCATTGGACAATTTAACCTAGCGCTTCAATCCGCATTGAAGAGTAAATATTCAAAACTGGTTTTTCTTCCGTGGATGGATCAAGGTTTGGACGAAGTTCTGATGAAGAGTGATGGCATCATCATCCTTTTGAGCGAGCACAACCAGAACTTCCACACAACCAAGTTCTATGACTATCTGCCATTTGGTAAACCTTATTTTTATATCGGTCCAATGGGGAAAGTAGCCCATACGATACAAGACAAAAAAATAGGCTGTCTTTTAACACAATATCAACCCCATTTCTGGGAGCACTATCAATCCGAACCAGCCCATCATATGGTGAAAGCGTTTTCGGCAAAGAAGATGGCAACAAAAATTATTGAACATGCTTTCGCCAAATAAAGTTTCTATTGTTTGTCCCAACTTCAACAAAGGAAAATTTGTTGCCGAGACCATTGCTTCTGTTCAAAACAACACTTATTCCAATTGGGAGTTGATTATCGTGGACGACGGATCGACCGATGACAGCCTGCACATCATTGAATCTTTTGCTACAAAAGACAACAGAATCATTCTCATTCAACAAAGTAACCAAGGCGGAGCTGCAGCCCGCAACAAGGGAATGGCTCATGTTACTGGTGAGTACCTGTTGTTTTTGGATTCAGATGATTTGATTTCGGCCAGCTGTCTCGAACACCGCGTTGAGCAGGCCAAGATCGATTCGGATGGAATGGGATGGGTTTTCCCGCTATTGCCGTTTGAAGGGGATTATCAGGACAATAGATTCATGGATCCGTGGATTCCTCCGCGCGGAAACTTTTTAGAACGACTCATCGAACACGACATCACCTGGACCAGCATGTCGCCTTTATGGAGAACGCGTGCGCTGGTTCCTCATTTCACTTGGAACCCACGATATCCAAGGCTTCAAGACATTGAGTTCCATACCCACATTCTTTTGCAAGGGGGGAAGATCTATACCTACCCCGAAGGAGTGCCGGATTGCTTTTACCGTTTAGACGAACAAAAATTGGTGTTGGGAAGTCGTTATCAATATCTGGAAAAATGGGTGAAAGGTTGCCATTTGTACATCCATGAGTTTTGGCCCAAGCTGCCCAAAAGCCTTGCTCCCAAACTGAGTAGAACCACAATGGCCTTTCTTTCCGTTGCCGCACATTATTACCGACAAAAGCAAATCACCCAACCACAATTTCAAGCTTTGGTCCATCTGGCGGCACTTTCGACACCGATTGGTCATCACCAAAAAAAATTGAAATGGTATGGACAATTGATACAGATCCTTCCTTTTCACCTCCCCGGATTGAATGCCTTTTTCAAATTTTGGATTCATTGAGCGACCTTTCTTGTTGTATTTTTGAAGGATGAAGTCATTTTACATAGCATTGATATCATTGATGATGCCCATCATGGGTTGGACGATGCGCTGTTACACAGACTACCGAGTATTTCATTTGCCTTCGGCCGTCAATCAGGGAAAAGATCAACCCTATATTGAATTTTATTTTGATTTCGATGGGAAGTCACTCAAATCCTTTCAGCAAGAAGATTCCCAATTTATTGGCGCTGAAATATTGATTACGCTTTCTAAGAACAACGAAATCATCGGCTATAAAAAAATTAAGGCCCTTTTTCCTTGGCAAACCGCAGAGGACCAACGCCAAAATTGTTCAGCGTTGGAGCGCATTCCTGTCGAGAATGGGGATTTGCAAATGACCATTGAGATGTCCGACTTGGGACAGCCCGACCAAAAGAAAAGTGTTCTTACCGATGTTATTCAGGTCATCAACCTCAACAAGGGCGCGTTTGTTTCCGATATCGTTTGGGTCAAAGCTTCTATTCCTACAAAAGAGCCGAATGCCTTTACCAAAGGGGCTGTCGATATTCTTCCCTTGATTTCAGATACCCGGTTCAGCGATGAAAATGAAATTGAATTCTATGCAGAATTGTACAATACCGATCTTTATTTCAAGGAAGATCCCTTCATCGTTCAATATTCCATATTTGACATAAAAAACAACATCGTTCCCGGACTCAGCCGAATCAAAAGAGAAAGTGGAAAATCTGTCATTCCCATCTTGGGCAAATTGGATATCACGGCCTTGCCTGAAGGTGAGTACATTTTCAAGTTGGAAATCAAAGACAAAACCAACCAAATTGTTTCGAGCAAAGAGCGAAAGTTCTTCAGAAAAAATAACCAACAAAATGAAGGAAATGCAGCCCTTGTTGTTGACCTCACTTTTGTGCAACAATTTCAGGACAGCATTGCATTACTGGAACACATTCGCTCATTGACCCCCATCGCACAAGGAAATGAGAAGAACATCATAGCTGATGCATTGCCTGCATATAGCTTGAAACAGATGCAAGGCTTCATGTATCAGTTCTGGTATAAGCGTAGCCCCATCTCACCTGAATTGGCTTGGAATGATTATAAAAAAGAAGTGGCCGCATGTCAAACCGATTTTGCTACAGCCATTAAAAAGGGATGGGAAACGGACCGAGGCCGGGTATATCTTCAATATGGCAAGCCCTCTACCCGTGTAATCCGCAACAATGACCCTGACTATTGGCCATTCGAGATTTGGCACTATTATCAGACCAATAACAATCTTCACAACAAAAGACTTTTGTTCTACAACACCACGCTCAATGGAGACTTTGAATTGTTGCACAGCGACATCCCCAATGAGGTGACCAATTTTGATTGGAAGAATTTGGTTCGTTCACGACAAATGAATGACCCCACTACCGTCAATCGTTTGAAGAACAATCAGCGTCAAGATCCTTATTCGGGTGATGAGTTAGAAAGCCTTTGGTACAACCCGCATTGAGATGAAAAAAATTGCGGTCGTCATTTTAAATTGGAACGGACAGCATTGGTTGGAAAAGTTTCTACCCAACGTTGAGGAATGCAGTGCTTCATTGGCAGATATTGTCATCATTGACAACGGATCAACGGATGGATCAAAGCAATATTGCACCCATCATCATCCGCAAATTCAATGGATTGGATTGAGTAAGAATCTCGGATTTGCAGGAGGGTACAATGAAGGATTAAAAGCGTTGCAGCATCCCTATTTGATGCTACTGAACAGTGATGTCGAAGTAACACCGAACTGGCTCAATCCCATTTTGAATTGGATGGAAGGTAGTCCGCAATTGGCAGCCGTGCAGCCCAAAATCATTGACCATCAGACCAAAAAAAGATTTGAATACGCCGGCGGCGCAGGAGGATATATTGATCGTGATGGATACGCCTTTTGTGCAGGACGTATTTTTTATGAATTCGAAGACGACTTGGGCCAATACATAGGTAACCAAGAAATTTTTTGGGCTACGGGTGCGGCCATGATGATCAGAAATAGTGCATGGAAAGAGGTAGGCGGATTTGATGCTGATTTTTTTGCACACATGGAAGAAATTGATTTGTGTTGGCGATTAAAGAATCGAGGTTATTCTATTGGAGCTTGCCTGGATTCCACTGTTTATCATGTTGGTGGAGGAACATTGGACCGCCAAAATCCAATGAAAACGTTTTTGAATTTTAGAAACAACTTGTATCTTATTACAAAAAATTACCGCCATTCCAACTTAACCTTAAAAATATTCAAGCGATTGTTCATGGATGGGTTGGCGGGAATTCGGTTTTTATCAGAAGGAAAGTTTGGCCATCTCTGGGCCATTGTGAGAGGTCACTTTGCTTATTATGCTATGCTGCCCAATATGCTGAGCAAAAGAAGCGAAGAATCCAATCAGATCAAGAACATCAACAACAAAGGACTCTACAAAGACAGCATCGTATATGCATTTTTTATAGGTCGTAAAACGCATTTGAATGCGCTGAGAAAAGATAGGTTTGTGTAAAAAAACACATGAGCCAACTTTTCAGGCAAAACCCATTTCTTCGGATTGGACTGTTTTTCGGTATCGGCGTTTATCTCTTGGATGAGCCCGTATTCTTTGTTGCCCAATTGATCATTTGTGTTGTCTCCTTTGCACTTTCAAGAATCTTTACAACCAAGATTTTTCTTTCCGCATGCCTGGCCAGCATGTGCATGCTCATGGGGGCTGCTCAGCAGTTCCTATTGAAGCCAGAGGACCATAAGCCATTCATTCCGGAAAATCCATCCATCCCATTTACCATTCAACCCGTTGACACAAAACACAACGAAATGTTCCAGCAATTCACGGCTCATCACGACTCCAGCGAAGCCGGATTGATGGTTGCTTTGTTGGTGGGAGACACGCAATACATCGAAAGCGCTACCAAAAGACAATACAAATCGCTTGGACTAAGTCATCTCTTGGCTGTCAGCGGCATGCACATTGGGCTAATTTTTCAGGCCGTTATATTGTTGTTGCAAACGACAACAAGGAATCGATTTCCGAAATGGACTGTGGTGATTGGGCTAGGCTTAATCTGGGGATTTACCCACATCGGACAGTACAGTCCGTCGCTGCTAAGGGCAAGTATCATGTTCACCTGCATGCAATTGGGAAAGGCCTGGAACGAGAAGTGTGGGGCTTTGAATGCCCTGGGGATTTCTTTTGTATTGATCCTTGTTATTTTACCCAAACAACAATTCCATTGGGGATTTATTCTATCGCACTTGGCGGTTTTGGGGATTGTTCTTCATCACAGGAAGTGGCAAAAAATCACCATTGAATGCAAGCGTTGCTGGCGCTGGTTGATACAATCGTTGGTCACCACTTGGAATGCTCAATTGTACACCTCTATTTTTTTGCTTCCGATTACTCTGCTCTTCCCGACTTATTTCATGATCTCCAACTTTCTTTTGGTTCCGCTCTTTTCCATTCTGCT
>JBDKGG010000128.1:0-2517 GCA_039798325.1 Bacteroidota bacterium | reverse complement strand
GCAGTATCTCCTTCAGCCAATATCACCCAGTCGTCGGTTTCCAGTTTGGTTGCTGCGCGACTTCTCTCTTTCTGGGCTTGAAGCTGTTCCTCAAATTCGGCTTGGTTGATGGTCTTTCCATTTTCACCCGCAATCAATTGGGTAAGGTCAATCGGAAAGCCAAAGGTGTCATATAGTTCAAAGGCAACCGCGCCAGAGATTTCAGTTCCTGTTGTTTTTTGAATCACGTTGTCCAATAGTTCAATTCCCTTTTCAAGGGTGCGCAAAAAACTTTCTTCTTCTTCGCGGATTACAGATTGAATCAACGTTTTGTTTTTGGATAGTTCAGGGAAAGCGCTACCCATTTGTTTTTCCAATACTTCAAAAACCTGATGGATAAACGCTGACTTGGATTGCAAGAAGCTGTAACCGTATCTAACAGCGCGTCGCAAAATTCGGCGGATAACATATCCTGCTCCGGAACTTGAGGGAAGTTGACCATCGGCGATAGCAAATGAGACTGCACGAACGTGATCGGCGATCACACGCATGGCAACATCTTTCTTTTCTGCGGTTGCTGTATAAGACAATCCGCTGAGTTGCTCAATTTTTTGAATCAAGGGAGTAAATACATCCGTATCGTAGTTGGATTGTTTGCCCTGCAATACCATGCACAAACGCTCAAATCCCATACCCGTGTCCACATGTTTGTTCGGCAATGCCTCTAAGCTGCCATCCGCCTTGCGATTGAATTGCATGAATACGTTGTTCCATATTTCAATCACTTGGGGATGATCATTGTTGACCAAAGTTCTGCCGTCTACCGTCTGGCGATCTTCAGCAGATCGGATATCGGCATGTATTTCTGAGCAAGGTCCACAAGGCCCCATGGCGCCCATTTCCCAGAAGTTGTCTTTTTTATTCCCTTTTAATATACGGTCTTCAGCGATATATTTTTTCCAGATGTCATAACTCTCTTGATCAAACTCCAAGTTCTCTGAGGCGTCCCCTTCAAAGACGGTAACGTACAATTGATCTTTTGGAATTTTGTACACATCCGTTAGCAACGACCACGCCCATCCAATGGCCTCTTCCTTGAAGTAATCTCCAAAACTCCAGTTGCCCAACATCTCAAACATGGTGTGGTGATAGGTGTCCACCCCCACTTCTTCCAAATCATTGTGTTTTCCGCTGACGCGCAAACATTTCTGTGTGTTGGCAATTCTAGGATGCACAACGGGGGCGTTTCCTAGGAAAATATCCTTGAAAGGATTCATCCCTGCATTGGTAAACATCAAGGTGGGATCACCTTTGATGACCATGGGTGCAGAGGGAACGATCTGATGTTTTTGCTGCGCGAAAAAATCCAAAAACTGTTTTCTAATCTCTTGTGAAGTCATAATGCCTATTGATGGGACACAAAACTAATCTCAAATTGCCTTGATTTTCCTAAATTTGTCAGAATACAAGCGAACAAGAAATTGGCCAAGTTCAAATACATATTTAATCCAACGACACTCAATTTTGAGCAGATCAGTTATACTGTTCGGGATTATGTATGGTTGGTTTTAAAGTACTTGATTGTGGGATTGGTGATTGGCGGGTTGGGTGTAATCCTTTACGCTTCATTTTTCAAGGACCCTGAAACCAGTCGTTTGCAGAAGGAACTGAGGTATATGGATGCGCAGATCAAAGGCATGCGGGAGCAAATGGATTCTTTGGATTTGTATGTGGATGTTTTGCAAAAACGGGACAATGAAATCTACCGAACCATTTTTGGCGCAGCCCCCATCGATCACAAATATGTTGGTGGTAACCGGTATAAGGAAATGGCGAAATACAGCTCGGAAGAGGGAATCATAGAAACCCAAAACAGGTTAATGGCCATTCAACAAAATTTGATTCAGCAAAGCAAATCCTACCAAGAGATCATGAAGTTGGCCAAGAAACAAGATCAGTTTTTGGCAGGTCTACCGGCCATCCAACCGGTGGACAACAAAGATTTGAAACGCATGGCTTCAGGTTTTGGGTACCGCATCCATCCCATTTATCGTGTGGCGCGGATGCATACAGGATTGGATTTCACCGCACCCATTGGGACTGAGATTTATGCCACCGGCGATGGTGTAGTAAAGAATCCAGATGGAGGAAGTGGCTATGGATTGCACATTGTGATTGATCACGGCTTTGGATACCAAACACTTTATGCACATATGAGTCGTATGGCAGTGCGCCCAGGAACCAAGGTGAAAAGAGGTCAAATCATAGGCTACGTGGGCAATACAGGGGTGTCCTCAGGACCCCACTTGCACTATGAAGTTATCAAGAATGGTCAAAAAGTGAATCCCGCTTATTATTTTTACAATGATTTGTCGCCCGATCAATACGCTGCTTTGCTAGAAAGGGCTTCACAATCTGGACAATCTTTCGACTAATGCTGAACAGACATACAACCATAGAAAAAATTTATTTCTCCATCGGAGAAGTGGCAGAGATGTTTCAAGTCAACGCCTCCTTATTGCGTTTTTGGGAAAAAGA